>CAWUTW010000061.1:0-35759 GCA_963925585.1 uncultured Polynucleobacter sp.
CCAATGCGGTATCTGCGCTCTACACTGCCGGTATGGCTGAGTCACCCCTTGTGCTGCTCTCCGGTCATGCACCCATCAATCAACTGGGCATGGGGGCATTTCAAGAGATGGCGCAAGTTGAGATTGCCGCCCCACTTACAAAGGCATCCTGGGTTTGCAAAAGCGTATCTGAATTACCTGGTGATTTTGCAAAAGCCGTTTCCATTGCGAAGTCTGGTAGGCCGGGTCCAGTACACATTAGTCTCCCCTCAGATGTTTTAGATAATGCTTTCGACAGCGGAACAGCAATGCCAAAAGCAGCTGATTTTGAACCCATTCCCATTAAGGCAGACAAGCAAGTCATTAAGGAAATGATTGCTGGATTACTCAAAGCAAAGAAGCCCTTGATATTAACTGGGCCTATGATGCAATCGCAGGCAGGTCGTACAATTTTAGCCAGCTTAGAGGCCGCATTGGGTATCCCCGTCATCGGCATGGAAAGCCCAAGGGGCATTGGAGATCCTAGTTTGGGAGCCTTTTCTGAAGTACTTGCTCAATCCGATTGCGTCTTGCTGCTAGGCAAAAAGCTCGACTTCACTCTGAAATTTGGGAAAGCCCCAAACTTTCATAAAGACTGCGTATTTTTTCAAATTGACCCCGAAACAAGCGAGATTGAGCGAACCCAAAAGGCAGTTGGCTCGAAACTTTTACTAACAACGCGCGCAGATGTGCGAAGTGCCATCAACGCCATCGTCGAATTATGTGGGCCCCCAACAACAGCAGGCCGTGAATGGCTCAAAGAAGTACATGAAGCAATCGCCTATCGTCCGGCAGACTGGAGCAGCGCTCCTTCCAGCGCAAATAAGTTGCATCCAGCCCAAGCATTAGCGCCATTGCAGGCAATATTAGATAGTCATCCGGAATCCGTTTTAGTGAGCGATGGGGGCGAAATTGGTCAGTGGGCCCAAGCATGCTTAAATGCACCGAATCGGGTAATCAATGGCGTTGCTGGGTCGATTGGTGCCGGATTGCCATTTGCTACGGCCGCAAGTTTAGCTAAGCCTGGCGCGCCCGTTGTTGCGGTTGTGGGTGATGGTACATTCGGCTTTCATTGCTCAGAAATTGATACAGCAGTCCGCTATCAGCTACCTTTCTTACTAATCGTCGGCAACGATGCGTGCTGGAATGCAGAACATCAAATTCAAATCAGAGAGTATGGTCAAGCCCGGGTCATCGGCTGCGAACTATTACCAACGAACTACGAAAAAGTCTGCGCTGCTTTTGGTGGATTTGGAGAGCTAGTCACCGCTAAAGAACAGGTTTTGCCGGCAGCCCATCGGGCAATCGCCAGCAAGTTGCCATCTTGCTTGAATATCATGATCGATGGGGTGCCCGCCCCAAATATTCGAAGGGCTTAGGTTGGACGAGAGTACCAACCCCCTCCTTGCGGAGTTTGCCGATGTTATCGGAGAAGAATACGTACTTAGCAAGGATGAGGATAAAGCCCCTTATTTAATAGATTGGGGCAAGCGCTTTAAGGGAAATGCATTGGCTGTCCTGCGGCCAAAAAATACCAACGAAGTCGGGGCCCTTGTCAAGATATGTAAGCACCATCGTGTGCCGATGGTCCCTCAAGGAGGAAATACCGGCCTTTGCGGAGGAGCAACTCCCGACTCAAGCGGACATGCTGTCGTTATTTGCCTGCGTCGGCTGAATCAGATTCAGGAGCTAGATTTAGAAAACTCCACCATTACAGTGGGTGCTGGCGCAGTACTTAAGCATGTTCAAGAAGCTGCTATTTTACAAAATAGGCTTTTTCCCCTGAGCTTAGCGGCAGAAGGAAGTTGTACGATTGGGGGAAATTTAGCCACCAATGCAGGCGGAGTTCAAGTTCTGCGCTATGGAAATATGCGAGACCTGACTTTAGGTCTTGAAGTGGTTACCGCAAACGGTGAAATATGGAATGGGTTACGAGGTCTTCGAAAAGACAATACCGGCTATTCATTAAAAGACCTCTTTATTGGATCGGAAGGGACGCTTGGCATCATTACTGCCGCGACCTTAAAAGTCTTCCCATTACCTAAAACAAAAATCACAGCACTTGTAAAGGTGAATGATGTTGCATCGAGTATTGCCTTATTACAGCAAGTGCAAAAAGTCTGCAGTGCCGATTTAACGGCATTTGAGTTGATCTCAAGCCGAGCAATTAAACTGGTCTCCAATCAATTTACTTTGGCTCAGCAGCTATTACAAGATCAAGCCGATTGGATTGTTTTAATCGAGTTCTCCAGCATGGAATCGGAAGAGAAGATTAAATTAGATCTTCAAAACCTATTGATGGAAACCATGGACTCTAATCTAGTTTTAGATGGCATTGTGGCTGATTCTATTCAGCAATCTAAAACAATGTGGGGAATTCGGGAAACCATCCCAGAATCCCAACTCCAACTTGGAAATGTCATAAAACATGACATCTCTCTCCCCATTTCAGAATTGAGTGGATTTATCCAAAACACGGGTACAAGGCTAAAAGAATCGTGGCCTGATATCGAAATTATTGTCTTTGGGCATGTCGGAGACGGTAATCTGCATTACAACATCGTCGGCATGAATCTTGAAGTATCTGCACTCTTAGAAAATAGGCGGGGACAGATAAATCAGCTGGTACACGATCAAGTATATCTACATAATGGATCTTTTTCAGCTGAACATGGCATTGGACAGGCCAAGGTGACAGAATTAACCGCGCGTAAATCTTCTGCTGAAATGGCCTTAATGAGGGCCATTAAAAAAAGTTTAGATCCCCTTTGCATCATGAATCCCAACAAAGTTGTATTACAAGAACCTGACTAGCTTTGGCACTTCTTTCAGCAACAGCATTGATCCTGAAAACAGCAAAATGCTTCCATAGATGCTGAGGATATTTGAACTACTTAATTTGCTATGCACTTTTGTGCCCGCCCATAAGCCAAAAAACATCGGTAGAAGCATGCAGATGGCTAACACCACGATATTCAAATGCAAGAGTAATTCAGACACAAGCATGAATACAAATCGCATCCCCGTCAAAATTAAAATTGCAAAAGCCATGGTCGCTCTAAGCATGCGCGGGTCTCTCATGCGCATTTCCAGATACGATGCGTAAATTGCACCTCCAGTAGCAAATAATGCCGTAAAGATCCCGCCAAAAAATCCAAAAGGCATTGCCCACCACTTCGAAATGGGGGTTCGAAGCTCCACTTTTTTCTTCGTGAGTACCCTTAATCCATTTGCGCCGGCAAATATTCCTAAAATGATCAGCAAAGGTTCGCTAGGCGCATTAATTAACAAGGTAATCCCAATCACCATGCCCACTAAGGTAAATGGGAAAAGCCAAAGCAACTCTTTTTTATCTGCCTCCTTAGACGATTTCCTACCTAAATAGAAAGAAGCGCAAATATCCATTAGAACCATCATCGGAACTACCGTAGTCAATGGAAAGAGTTGAACCAATAAAGGAACGGCAACAATGGATGAGCCAAAGCCAGATACGCCAAATATAAAATAGGCGCAAAAGATGATGAGTACCGCAAGCGTTACCGGTATGGGCTGCAGAATTTCTAAAATAATTTACCTTCTGCTTTTTTAGTGGAAATTAAATCAATTCCTCAACCAGAATCGTTTCACCGGGCTTTACGCGATTAAACAGTACAGGTCTATTTTCAATCATTAACTGCGCATTGATTAGCTTAACCGCTGTAAAGTAAGATGTATCCAAGTCGCCAGGCTCCGGAAAGTCCTCACGGTAATGGGCACCACGTGAATTTTCGCGGGCAATTGCAGCTTCAGTAACCGATTTGCTCACCAAAATTAGATTGCGTAAATTCATCCAATCTTGCCATGTCAGGTTGTATGCGCGCTGCAAATCACCTACACCCATCTGATTTAGCGAGCGATCTAACTCGTCTAATTTTGTGCGGGCCCGCTGCAAGCTTTCTTTGCTCCGTGAAATACCAACGTCATCCCACATCACTTCGGCTAGTGCGTCGCGTATTAGCTCAATATCACCCGGTGCACGCTTGAGTGGCGCCTCATGCGCCTCGATGCTAGCGGCAACTTCCGCTATATTGCACTCGGCCAATGGTTGATTAAGGACCCACTTTGCCATGACATCGCCGGCAATACCACCAAATACAGTGGAATTAGCTACGCCATTGCCACCAAGGCGGTTAGCGCCATGCACTCCGCCCGTATCCTCACCGGCGGCAAATAGGCCTGGTAAATCGGTGCTGCAATCCGTTTTAAATACAAGCCCGCCCATCATGTAATGTGCAGTTGGAACAACCTCGACCATGTCCTCGGCTAAATTAAATCCGCTATCGGCACAGCGCTCAACCATTCCTTTAAATAATTTCCGTACCTTATCTGGGCCAAGGTGGCTCATCTGAATGTAGACACCGCCATTCGGCGTTGCTCTTCCGGCCCGAATCTCGGAATTAATCGATCGCGAGACGATATCGCGCGTTGCGCGCTCATTGCGTGAATCATAGTTACCCATAAAGCGCTCTTTATTGCCATTGAGCAAATGTCCACCTGCCCCACGCAAACCTTCCTCAAGAACAGTGCCGGTCATGCGCGTGCCTGGCCCTGCTAAAAGACCGGTTGGGTGAAACTGCACCATTTCCATATCGCGCAGCACCAAGCCAGCTCGGAGTGCCATCGCAAGACCATCGCAACTCTTATCACCCGATGGGGTATGATATTTGTACATGGTGGGTCCGCCACCGGTAGCCAGTAATACTGCCTTGGCGCGTACCAAAGTAAATTCACCAGTCTGCATATCCAGCATTAAAACGCCCGCCAGTGACTGACCATCTGCGCTATGAATTAATTCCACGGCACGGAATTCTTCGAGGCGGTTGATGCCACGCGCCCACACCTGCTCAGCCAAACGATTGATAATTTCAATGCCGGTTAAATCACCTTTGTGCACAGTGCGATCAAATGTCTGCCCTGCGAATGCCTTTTGGTGAATCGTGCCGTCCGGATTGCGATCAAAAAAGCATCCCAGCTCATTCTCTAACTCACGAATACGCTCGACCGACATGGTGGCAAGAGTCCATGCTAAATCCTGATCGCACAACCATTTACCCCCTTCGATGGTGTCCATAAAGTGGCGCTCTACCGAGTCACCTTCCGCCAAGGCCACGTTATACCCACCCTGTACCATGCGCGTGCAGCCGCATTTACCCAAAAGGCCTTTAACCGCAATCGTAATGTGCAAATTGGGGTTAGTTTGATGCGCATGGAGGGCAGCAAACAGACCGGCTCCACCGGAACCCAAAATTAAGATGTCTGTTTCAAGGGTTTTGATATTGAGAGGCGCATTCATGATTCGATTCCTAAGCTTTTAAGTACATCAACCTTGTTTTTCGCAACGTTGCTTTTAACTTCCTGATAAATGCTGCCACCGTGGCTATCCATCGCCACCAGTAGCGGACCAAAATCATGAATCTTAAAACGCCAGAGCGACTCTGGATTGAGGTCATCCATATCGACGTCTTCAATTTGCTCAATCCACGTGGTTTCTAGAGCGGCTGTGCCGCCAATAATTGCCAAGTACACGCCACCGAGCTCTGCAAATGCCTCAGAGGATCCCTCACGCATCCCGCCCTTACCGACGATCATGCGCACGCCGTTTTGAGTCATCAGTGGTCGTGTAAAGCGCTCCATGCGATCGGAGGTGGTTGTACCAACACAAATGGCCTCGTACCCCGCTGGAAATTCTGAACTGATTGCTACCTTACGCACATTTGGAGCAGTATGAATGACGGCGTGGCCAGTCAAATCAAACTTCGTCTTGCGGCCGTGATCAAACATATGAATCTGGGTTGCATCCCGAATACCAAACAGAGTATTTTGCAGCGTCACCGTATCGTTGATTTTTAAACGTCGAATATCGGCTTCGCTTACAGGGGTGGGTAAATAGTAATGTGCCATTGATTTTCCTAAAAGCCGTACTCAACACCACTTGGTGTAAAAGTGGCGCGCGCGCGCCTTGCCGAATGGCATTGCATATTGACGGCGACTGGATTCATCGTGATGTGGGTTGCTGCTAACTCGACATGAACTGCAAACGCGGTGCCGTCACCACCCAAGCCTTGCGGCCCGATACCAAGGCGATTCACCGCTACACTCAGTTCTTGCTCAAGCTTAGCGCCATCAGCATCGGCACAGCTACTACCAATTGGGCGTGTAGCAGCGCGCTTGGCCATAGCCACACACTGATCCGACGTTCCGCCAACGCCGACACCAACGATGGTTGGTGGACAGGTTTTTCCACCCGAAGCAACAACACTCTCAATTACAAATGCTTTAACACCCAAAATACCTTCTGCAGGAATAGCCATCTTCAGATAAGAGTTGTTCTCTGAGCCACTGCCCTTGGGAATCATTTCGATCTCAACCACCTCATTGTCAGCACTGAAGTCGAGATGGATTGCCGGCATATCAATACCGCAGGAGGTATGGTTATTTTTACGGGTAATCGGATGCACCACCGAAGAGCGGAGCGGATACTCCGTAGTAGCTCGTTCACACCCTTTACGAATCGCGGCCTTCAATGCCATGCCATCAAATTCAACATTACGGCCAATCTTCACGTTATAAATCGGCAGCCCCGTATCCTGACAGAGTAAATTATCTTCCCGCTCAGCTACGGCGATGTTTGTCACCATGGTCTGCAAGACAACTTGAGCGCGCTGATCTGTTTCGGATTGGTTTAAACGGTCGATGCCTTGCTTTACATCGTCTGGCAATTTTTTTAATGCGCGGATATACAGCTCCTTGCATGCCTCTTCTACTAAGCTCATCTGTAGCTGCATATCGCTCCCAATTAGCCTGCTAAGGCTAAAAATAAAAGACCAGAAATAATCGAAATAACGATGGCCGACTGAATCCAGCCCTTGCGTAATCCGCGCCACGTTCCAAACTCAATCATGAGGAGGCGAACGCCCCCTACTAGATGAATTGTTAACAGAGTCACCAAACCCCACTCACCGAATTTCACTGCCCAAAAATCAGTCAGTTTTAAATAGCGATCAAGCTCATCCGCCCCAAATAGGGACTGGGATAGTAAGAAGAAATGGATCGGCAAAAAACAGGCAAGCAATAATCCTGAAAACCGGTGCGCCATATAAATGAAGTAGGACAGATGCGACTTAGCGCGGTGATCCAGCGTTGGTCTATTGCTCATCGCCCTGCCCCGCCCGTAAAGACACCAATTACGGCAGTAGTTCCCAATACCATTATTAGAGTTGCCAAGACCCAAGGAAGTACGCTTACCCCGGGTGAGCGCGGGAAGTTTTCACGCAAAATATTGGCTAGTCCAATTGGTGCATGCACTAAACAGGCCAAAACAAATACTTCATAAAAAATGGCAAAAAGCCAATTGCCCTGCGTGCGGCCTAAAATTTCGCCTGCAGTAAGACCGCCGCGGATAGCGTAAAACATAATGAATAAATGAATAGCTACACACAAACCGAGCACCATGGCACTGATGCGCTGGGCATACCAAAGCTTTGCTTGCAATACGGCACTGCTGTGTATCGCAGTACTCACAACTTACCCCACTTCGTACCGCGCACAGCAGCCCTAGCCACTAGCTTTTTCAATCCAGAAATGCCAGCAGTCGGCTCAAGCTGCTTTGGGCAACGCTCTGTACAGCTACCATGCGTATGGCAGGTATGGCATCCCGCGTCGCCAGCCACCGCACGTAGTCGATCCAATTGCTGGGTATCGCGTACATCGTTGGTCAGGGTCCAGGCTCGATTGAGTGCAGCTGGGCCCAAATAATTGGAACGACTGGCTACTACATCGCACGATGCATAACAAACAGCACAACCAATGCATTCAATGCCCGCATTGGCCAGTTGCCGCTCCTCTGAATCTGGCTTTACGATAGCAAAATCATCGTGGCGCGTTTGCTCGCCCTTAAAGAAGCCAACCGCCCCTTTCCACTTATTGAAGAACTCACGCATATCGGTTGCAAGGTCTTTAATCACGGGCAGGTTATTCAGGGGCGCAATTTCGAGTGAATCGCCTTCGACAATCTTTGCTACATGGGTACGACAGGTCCAGCGAGCCACTCCATTGACCGTCATGGCACACGAACCACACATGCCAACACGGCACGCAAATCGATAGCTCAGCGTTGGATCTAATTTACGCTGAATGTAGGTCACTACATCGAGCACGGTTTGATTGGAATTGCGTGGCACAAGGTATTCAACAAACTCGCCTTGCTCGGTTCCACGCCAGACTTTGACTTTTAAGTTCACTTTAGACATGCCAAAATTATATCGGGGTATAGTAAATAATAAATCGAATTGTTTTTTTATCGAGATAAAGTATTTCTTTACTATAATAGAGCCATGTCCAGCATTCGCGTACTTAAAAACTTCATTGCCATTAGCCGCCACGGCAGTGTTGCTGCTGCTGCACGGGAAATTGGCCTTACAGCCGCTGCTGCTGGTCAACAATTGCAGCACTTGGAAGCAGAAATTGGCGTTTCCTTATTTGATCGCAATAAGCGCTCTTTGGTGCTAAATAACCACGGCAGAGCCCTGATTGAGCCGATTCAGGACATCATTGCGCGATATGAATCCCTGGGAAGCGGCCTCAAAAATGAATTAAGCGGCACCATTGTGCTGGGCGCTTTGGTCTCAACCCTGATGGGTCATTTTGGCAAGGCATTGGACGAATTAAAACGCAACTACCCTGAACTTGAGGTTAAATTGTTTGCTGGATTATCAAGCGACTTCCTTGAGCAAGTCCTTGACGGAAAGCTAGACGCAGCCATCGTCACCGAGTCGCCGTTTGCGCTGCCTCAAAGCGCCATATGGACTGAGCTATACAAAGAGCCCATGGTTCTCATACTGCCGCAAACAAACCAAAAACGGAGTCGCTCAGCGGTAGGCGACGAAACCATACCAAAAAGCTTACCCTTTATTCGATTCGAGCGAAAAACCTGGACGGGTCATTTAGTTGATCAAGCGATAAAAGTAAACAAGCTTACAATTAATGAAGGCATGGAAATCAATTCCGTAGAAGCCATTATTGAACTGGTTAGACAAGGTCTTGGCTACTCCATCATCCCGCAATTAGCCAACGTTGACTGGAAGAATGATCAGCGCCTGCGTATTCATAACTTGCCAGGAAAAACCATTTATCGAAAAGTGGGTTTATTAGAGCGTAAGCGACATGGAAGGCAAAGCATTACGGCTGCTATTAAAGCCCAATTCTTAAGCGTACTTTCATAAAGTACTAAGGCGTTTAATCCAAGCGCTCTTAATGATTTTCTTTGGCGTGGTTGATTGAGTATTTTGGTATCTCAACCACTAGGTCGTCTTTCGTAATAATGGCCTGGCAGGAAAGGCGTGATAAGGGATTGAGTCCCCATGCCCGATCAAGCAAATCTTCCTCATTTTCATCGGGTTCATTGAGGCTGTTAAAGCCTTCGCGCACGATCACGTGGCAGGTAGTGCAGGCACACACCATATCGCACGCATGCTCAATCGGTATATCGTTTTCCAGTAAGGCTTCACAAATGCTTGTACCGGGAGAAACTTCGAGCACTGCGCCCTCGGGGCAGTATTCACTGTGCGGCAAAATCACAATTTGGGTCATTGCTTGATCTCAATCGTTTAATTAAATTTCGGAAACGCTTTTGCCAGTTAAGGCCTTTTGAATACTTGCATTCATGCGCTTTTGCGCAAAATCATCAGTTACTTTAGCGGCATGATCAACAGCGCGCCGCAACACATCGCTATCTTCCTCTGAGGATAGTGTGCTTTGCAATCTTGCCATGGCCTGATCTACATCCGTACGCTCAGCCTCATTTAACAAATAGCCATCGCTCGTTACCGCAGCGCGCACCGCATCCAGTAAACGTTGAGCCGATACCTGCTCTTCACGCAGTGCTCTTGCTTTTAAATCAACCTGGGCAGATGCAAAGCCATCTTGGAGCATCCGTGTAATGTCTGCATCGCTTAAACCATAGGATGGCTTGATATTGATCGAGGCCTCAACGCCCGAGCCCTGCTCAGTGGCACCCACCGATAACAAACCATCGGCGTCCACCTGAAAGGTCACCCGAATGCGTGCCGCTCCAGCGACCATCGGCGGTATACCGCGTAGCTCAAACTGACCAAGTGAGCGGCAATCCGCCGAGGTTTCGCGTTCGCCTTGAACCACATGCAAAGCCAAAGCGGTTTGACCATCTTTGAAGGTGGTGAACTCTTGTGCCCGCGCAACCGGAATGGGTGTATTGCGCGGAATGATCTTTTCCACCAAACCGCCCATGGTCTCAATGCCAAGGGAAAGCGGAATCACATCTAATAAAAGCCATTCTTCATTCTTGCCTTGGTTTCCGGCTAGCAGGTCAGCCTGCATTGCAGCGCCCATCGCAACCACTTGATCGGGATTGAGATTATTCAGTGGCGCGGTACCAAAAAGGTCGCCCACTGCACGCTGCACATGCGGCATGCGCGTTGCACCGCCGACCATAACAACGCCTTTGATTTCTTCTGCTTTTAGCCCGGAATCCCGCAATGCTTTTCGCACTGCTGCCAATGTTTTGGTGACCAAGTTTTGCGTCATCTCAAAAAATTGCGCTTGACTGACTCCAACATTTACTACGATACCGTCACTGAGTGTTTGGTGTACCCGCGCCAAAGGATTATGGCTTAGCTGTTCTTTGGCCGTTTTACAGGCCATCAGCAAAGCGCGATGGTCTTGAATTGAAATCGGGGCTAACTTGGCTTGTTCGATCACCCAGCAGTACAGGCGATGGTCAAAATCATCTCCGCCCAATGCGGAATCGCCGCCGGTAGACAAGACCTCGAAGACGCCTTTGCTCATCCGCAAAATGGAGATGTCAAAGGTGCCTCCGCCTAAGTCATAAACCGCATAAAGACCTTCAGATCCGTTATCGAGCCCATAGGCAATCGCCGCTGCTGTTGGTTCGTTGAGCAAGCGCAAAACTTCTACCCCTGCTAATTTGGCGGCATCTTTCGTGGCCTGTCGCTGCGCATCGTCAAAGTAGGCCGGAACCGTAATCACAGCACCAACGATGTCGTCGTTTACCGAATCCTCCGCCAACTGCCGCAGGCGCGCCAAGATTTCAGCGGACACTTCGATTGGACTCTTGTCACCCGCAACCGTTCGCAACTTCAGCATACCGGGCTGATCGACAAAATCGTATGGGGCATTTTCCAAGTGATCCACATCACCAAGGCCTCGACCCATAAAGCGCTTGACGGAGACAATCGTATTTTTTGGATCACTTACTACACTCTCGAGTGCCTCAAATCCAGCCTGGGTTCGACCCCCTGGTAGATAGCGCACAACCGATGGAAGCAATTCGCGTCCTTGCTCATCCGCCAAGACCTTCGGCAGAGCATCGCGCACAACCGCAACCAAGGAGTTGGTGGTACCTAGATCGATACCAATCGCAATGCGCCGCTGATGGGGCGCAAGTGACATACCGGGTTCAGAAATCTGTAATAAAGCCATTAGTCATTAACTCAAGCAAGTGCCGCAATGGCGTCATCTAATTCAGTAGCAAATTTGTCGATAAACAAAAGGCCGCGCAGTAATTCGGCTGCCCGCTGGTAATTATGCGTCCGATCCATTGCCTCTGCTAATTCAACTAAAGCAGCCTTGTATGCAGAGTCGACTTCTATCGCCAATGCATCGAGCGCATCAAAATCATCCACGCTCTCCTCAAGACTATCGCGCCACGCCATCTGCTGTAATAGGAATGCCGTTGGCATAGCCGTATTAGTCTCTAAGTTAGCCTCAACGCCGTTCAACTTGCACAGATACAAGCCTCGCTGAATCGGGTGCTTTAAGGTTTGATGTGCTGTATTGGCCAGGGTCGCCATTTGCATAGCAATCCGCTGCTCACTGTCGCTACCTTGGGTATGGCGGTCGGGGTGGACTTCTTTTTGAATTGCCAAGTAGGCAAGATCTAGCTGCGCCAGATCCAAACTGAATTGCGGACTTAAACCAAAGAAATCAAAGTAATTCTCAGACGCGGAATGATTCGCCACAACCACACTCGTCCTTCATGTTTGGATTTTGGAACTTAAAACCCTCATTCAGGCCTTCCCGCACAAAATCGAGCTCGGTGCCATCAAGATAAGCTAAGCTTTTGGGGTCCACAAAAATCTTAATTCCATTGGATTCAAACATCTGATCTTCGGGAGCGACATCGTCCACATACTCCAACTCATAGGCTAAGCCTGAACAGCCGGTCGTGCGAACGCCCAAACGCAAGCCGCAGCCTTTGCCACGTTTTTGCAGGTTATGATTGACGTGTGCAGCGGCTTTTTGAGTGAGTGTAATTGCCATAAGGGATTCCTAAGTACAGATCGACTTAATTGCCTGGATGCTTCTCTTTGTAATCCTGAACCGCTGCCTTGATGGCGTCTTCCGCCAAAATGGAGCAATGGATTTTCACGGGTGGTAATGCCAATTCTTCCGCGATTAGGGAGTTTTTAATCTCCAAGGCCTGATCTAGTGTTTTACCTTTAACCCACTCGGTTACGAGCGAGGAAGATGCAATCGCCGATCCACATCCGTAGGTTTTGAACTTCGCATCTTCAATGATGCCCTGTTCATTCACCCGAATTTGCAATTTCATGACATCGCCGCACGCTGGCGCGCCCACCATGCCGGTGCCGACGTTGTCGTCGGTTTTTGCAAACGAACCCACATTACGGGGGTTTTCATAATGATCAATTACTTTATCGCTATATGCCATGGTTTTTTCTCCAGCTTTCTTAATCTGTTTAGTGGGCAGCCCACTGAATCGTACTTAAATCAATGCCGTCTTTGAACATCTCCCATAAAGGAGACAATTCGCGAAGCTTGGCGATCTTTTCTTTAACCAATTGCACCGTAAAGTCAACTTCCTCTTCGGTAGTAAAGCGACCAATGGTAAACCGAATTGAGCTATGCGCAAGTTCATCATTACGACCGAGGGCACGCAGCACATAAGATGGCTCCAAAGATGCAGAAGTACATGCCGATCCCGATGAAATAGCAATGTCTTTCAAGGCCATCAACATCGATTCGCCTTCAACATAATTAAAACTAATGTTGAGGTTGTGTGCCACGCGTTGATCCATATCACCATTGACATAGACCTCTTCGATGTCACGCAGGCCATTTAAAAGGCGATCGCGCAAGGCACGAATGCGTTTGTTTTCTTCAATCATATCGAGGCGGGCAAATTTAAATGCCTCACCCATGCCGACAATTTGATGTACAGGGAGGGTTCCAGAGCGCATGCCGCGCTCATGGCCGCCACCATGAATTTGCGCCTCAATCCGAATGCGGGGCTTACGACGTACGAACAAAGCGCCAATGCCTTTAGGGCCATAGGATTTATGTGCAGAAAAACTCATCAAATCGACTTTGATTTTTTCCAAGTCAATTTCGATCTTACCGGTGGCTTGCGCTGCATCCACATGCAGAATGATCCCTTTTGAGCGCGTAAGTTCGCCAATGCGGGGGATATCCTGAATCACGCCAATCTCATTATTAACGTACATCACCGAAATTAAAATCGTATCGGGACGAATAGCTGCTTGTAGCTGGTCAAAATCAATCAAACCATTGGGCAATACATCTAAATAGCTTACTTCAAACCCTTCGCGCTCCAGCTCACGGCAGGTATCCAGGGTTGCCTTGTGCTCAGTTTTGATTGTGATCAGGTGCTTGCCCTTTTCTTGATAAAAGTGCGCCGCGCCCTTTACCGCCAAATTAATGCTTTCGGTTGCGCCACTAGTCCACACGATCTCACGTGGATCAGCATGAACCAGCTTGGCTACCTCATCGCGGGCTTCTTCAACCGCCTCTTCCGCAGCCCAGCCAAATGCGTGACTACGCGAAGCTGCATTGCCGAACTGCTCGCGCAGGTAGGGAATCATCTTGTCCACTACCCGAGGGTCGATCGGTGTTGTAGAGGAGTAGTCCATATAGACTGGAAAATGCTTTGGGCTAAACAGCGATATAGGCTGAATTGCTTTGGTTTCGGGTGCGTTCATAAATAAAACTCTTTAGTGGTTAGCAATGCAATACTGAAACTTAACTTTGCCGAGCAAGGTTAAAAACGGAATTTACTAAATGCGGCTTGGCTGCGATGCTGGCCTCTTTTTTAGCAAGCGCTAATGGAGCCGCTTTCATTAACTTCATCGGCTCAGCCTTCACTTTGCGCTCGCGCAAATCGTGCACAACCTGGCCTCGATCCGCTTGCTGGGCCACTAAATCGCGCAGGGATACCGAAGCAAGGTATTCCACCATACGGGTATTTAGATTGGTCCATAAATCGTGGGTCATGCAGCGACCGTGTTGATCGTCATCGCCATGGCAATTGCCTTTGCCGCCACATTGGGTTGCATCCAAGGGCTCGTCCACCGCGACAATAATATCGGCCACGCTTACCTCTTCGGGCTTGCGCGCCAGGGTATAGCCGCCACCTGGACCGCGTGTGCTCTCGACAATGTTGAAGCGACGTAACTTACCGAACAGCTGCTCAAGGTAAGAGAGTGAAATGTGTTGCCTTTGGCTAATTCCGGCTAGGGTTACGGGGCCATGGGCCTCCCGTAGCGCCAAATCAATCATGGCGGTTACTGCGAAACGACCTTTTGTTGTAAGTCTCATATGGCACCTTGGTGATGGATTGTTATGGACAGCGCACAGTCGGGCGGGTAATACCCAACCGTTATTGTCAAGAATAACAGATACCCTACTAATTTGCTCAGGTACTATCCATTTTAGCTATAGGGCATCCTGGGATAAGGCCCCAAAGGCCATTTCCTTGACCTTACTGAGGCGATCGCGGGTCGCAGCCGCCTTTTCAAACTCGAGATTTTTGGCTTCGGCGTTCATTTGCTTCTCTAGGCGCTTGATTTCTGCCGAGAGCGCCCGCTCACTTAGTCCAGCATAGTGGGCCCGCTCTTCTGCGGCGACAAACTCAGAGCGCTTCTCTTTGACGTCGTAAACCCCGTCGATGATGTCTTTAATCCGCTTGGTTACCCCGCGCGGCTCAATGCCATGCTCTTTATTAAAAGCAATTTGCTTGGTGCGCCGACGCTCAGTCTCGTCCATGGCACGGCGCATCGAATCGGTAATGCGATCGGCATACAAGATTGCCTTGCCATTCATATTGCGTGCTGCCCTGCCAATCGTTTGAATCAGGCTGCGTTCCGAGCGCAAAAAGCCTTCCTTATCGGCGTCCAAAATAGCAACTAGCGATACCTCGGGAATATCTAGGCCTTCACGCAGCAAGTTAATCCCAACAAGGACATCAAATGCACCCAGCCGTAAGTCTCGAATAATTTCAACACGCTCTACCGTATCAATATCGGAATGCACATAGCGCACCTTGACGCCATTGTCGGATAAAAAATCAGTCAGTTGCTCAGCCATCCGCTTAGTTAGTACGGTGACCAATACGCGCTCACCCACCTTTACGCGTTCATGAATTTGATTGAGCAAGTCATCTACTTGTGAGCTGGCAGGTAGCACCTGAATTTGCGGGTCTACTAAGCCCGTTGGCCGTGCTACTTGCTCTACAACCTGGCCTGTTTTACTGGCTTCATAGTCGGCTGGCGTAGCAGATACAAACATCGCTTGGCGCATTTTGCTTTCAAACTCAGGGAACTTCAGCGGCCGATTATCGAGTGCCGATGGCAGACGAAAGCCAAAATCCACTAAGGTTTGTTTGCGTGATCGATCGCCGTTATACATGGCGTTCAGCTGACCAATCATGACGTGGCTTTCATCCAAGAACATCAAGGCGTCTTGCGGCAAGTAATCCACGAGGGTTGGCGGGGAATCGCCTGGTTTTGCGCCCGATAAATGGCGTGAGTAATTTTCAATGCCTTTACAAAACCCTAATTCATTGAGCATCTCGAGATCAAAGCGCGTCCGCTGCTCTAAACGCTGTGCCTCTACCAGCTTGCCATCCTTCACGAACTCCGCAAGGCGGTCGCGCAATTCAGTTTTGATTGTCTCAATGGCATTCAGCACGGTCTCCCGAGGAGTAACGTAGTGCGAACTGGGGTAAACCGTAAAGCGTGGGATCTTTTGTTTAATCCTGCCCGTCAAGGGATCAAAAAATTGCAGGCTCTCAATCACATCATCAAATAACTCAACGCGGACTGCGAGCTCATTGTGCTCTGCAGGGAAAATATCGATGGTGTCGCCACGTACTCGAAATACGCCCCGCTGAAAATCCATTTCATTGCGGTCGTATTGCATCGCAATTAAGCGCGTCACAATATCGCGCTGACACATCTTGTCGCCAGGGCGCAAGGTCATCACCATGCTGTGGTAATCGCCTGGATTGCCGATACCGTAAATCGCCGAGACTGAAGCCACAATTACGACGTCACGGCGCTCCAATAAACTCTTGGTGGCAGACAAACGCATCTGCTCAATGTGTTCATTGATGGCCGAATCCTTTTCAATAAAGAGATCGCGATGCGGCACATAGGCTTCTGGCTGGTAATAGTCGTAATAGCTCACGAAGTATTCCACTGCATTGCGCGGAAAAAACTCCCTGAATTCACTATAGAGCTGGGCAGCCAGGGTCTTATTCGGCGCAAATACGATGGCAGGCCGACCCATGCGGGCAATTACATTAGCCATGGTGTAGGTTTTGCCCGATCCCGTAACACCCAATAGCGTTTGAAAAGATAGGCCGTCCTCAATCCCGGCAACCAAGAGATCAATGGCTTGGGGCTGATCACCCGCCGGAGGAAATGGCTGATACAACTCAAATGGCGAGTCCGGAAAACGCACAAACTTAGCCGGATCAAGCCCTTCTGGGGTACTGCTTTGCGGCAGCTCTGCCTCAGGGCCAGCGGTTATGGGTTTGGAGCTTGGTTTCGGGGACTTTTGGGGCATCTCGGCTATCATTTCATCTGAGAACAATTTCACAGAGAATTTCACATAAACGTTGATTTTGCCGTTTTTATCTAAAGATCGTCAGCCATTCTTCTAAAAAATAATCCATTCTTTGCGATCACGCCTTCTTTTCAACCATTTATAGACGCCCATTACCCCATGAACCTGTTTTCCTCTGTGCAACTTGCCCCCAAAGACCCTATTTTTGGCCTGACCGAAGCATACGTAGCCGACCAAAATCCTGAAAAGGTTAATTTAGGTGTTGGTGTTTACTACACCGATGAGGGCAAGGTCCCTTTGCTGAAGGCGGTAATTGAGGCTGAAAAAGAAATCGTCGCCAAACAATCCCCACGCAGCTATATCCCAATTGAGGGGCCAAGCCCCTACAACATGGGAGTCCAAAAACTCCTCTTCGGCGAAGACTCCCGATTAATTAAGGATGGTCGGGTTGTTACTGCCGAGTGCCTGGGTGGTACGGGCGCCTTGCGCGTTGGCGGCGACTTTGTGCGGCGCATTGAGCCAAACGTACCCGCGGCCATTAGCAATCCCAGCTGGGAAAACCACCGCGGTGTTTTCGAAGCCGCCGGTTATGAGGTACTTGAATACACCTACTTTGACAGCAAAACACGCGGTGTAGATTTTGCCGGAATGGTCAAGTCCCTCGAGTCTTTTCCCAAGCGCACCCTGGTTGTGCTGCATGTCTGCTGTCATAACCCCACTGGTGCAGACCTGAACAAAGAACAATGGCTAAAGGTAATTGAGATTTGCCGTGAGCGGGACCTGATTCCATTTTTAGACATGGCCTACCAAGGCTTTGCTCAAGGCATTGAAGAGGATGGACTTGCTGCACGGCTATTTGCTGATTCAGGCATGTCCTTTTTTGTATCCAGCTCCTTTTCAAAATCGTTCTCGCTGTATGGAGAGCGTGTAGGCGCTCTATCCATCGTGACCCAAAACCGAGATGAGTCCGCACGCGTACTCTCGCAACTCAAGCGCGTGATTCGCACGAATTACTCCAACCCACCAACCCATGGTGGCGCAATCGTGGCCGCCGTGCTCAATAACCCCGGCCTACGTCAGCAATGGGAAGATGAGCTCGCGCACATGCGTGACCGCATTAAGACCATGCGCCATGAACTGGTTGTCCGCTTGGCCGCCAATGGCGCAAAACAGGATTTTGGTTTTATCGAGTCGCAACGTGGAATGTTCTCCTATTCGGGACTTAGTGCAGAGCAAGTGGCGCGCCTGCAAAAGGAAGACAGTATTTTTGCCCTGTCCACCGGTCGTATTTGCGTTGCAGCCCTTAATACCAAGAATATTGATCGCGTGGCTAAGGCAATTGCCCGCGTCTTAGCGTAAAGGCGGTTAAACTGGCTTTATAGGAGGAGTCATGCTCTATCAACTGTACGAGTTTCAAAAAGCATTGCTTCAGCCATTGAGCTCATGGGCGCAAACAGCATCAGAGACGTTTATCAATGCATCCAACCCTTTATCAAAAATGCCTGGGGCGGAACGCATTGCCGCAAGCTATGAATTACTGTACCGACTCGGGAAAGAGTACAAAAAACCAGAATTTGGAATTCGTGCTGTAAAGGCACATGGACGCGACGTTGCTATTCACGAAATCACGACGCTCGAAAAACCGTTCTGCAATTTGATTCGGTTTAAGCGTTATTCGGATGACGTTGAAGTTATCAAGAAACTGAAACAAGATCCGGTGGTGTTGGTGGTTGCTCCTCTGTCAGGTCACCACTCAAGCTTGTTACGTGACACCATCCGCACACTCTTGCAGGATCATAAAGTCTACATTACCGATTGGCTGGATGCGCGTACCGTCCCCGTTGGCCAAGGTGAGTTTGGTCTCGATGATTATGTTCACTACATACAAGAATTTATCCGCACCATCGGCCCAAAAAATCTCCACGTGATCTCTGTGTGCCAGCCTACGGTACCAACCTTAGGTGCCATCTCTTTGATGGCATCGAATGGCGAAGAAACACCCGCTTCGATGATCATGATGGGTGGCCCAATCGATGCGCGCAAATCACCCACCGCGGTCAACTCCTTGGCCGATAAAAAATCGTATGAATGGTTCGAAAGTCATGTGATTTACGACGTTCCTCCACCCCATGCTGGGGCTGGCCGTCGGGTCTACCCTGGATTTTTACAGCACAGTGGTTTTATTGCCATGAACCCCCAAAACCACATGCAATCGCATTGGGATTACTTCCAGAATTTAGTACGCGGCGATGAGCTAGACGTCAAAGCCCATATTCGTTTTTATGATGAATACAACGCGGTTTTAGATATGGATGCTAAGTATTACTTAGATACCATCAGGACGGTATTTCAGGAGCATGCTCTACCTAGCGGCACTTGGAAAGTCTCTGATAAGTTAGTCAAGCCCCATGACATTACCGATGTGGCGCTCCTTACCATCGAAGGCGAACTGGACGATATTTCTGGCAGCGGTCAAACACGCGCTGCACATAAGCTGTGTAAAGGCATTCCTGCGGAACGCAAGGACCATTACGAAGTAATTGGTGCTGGTCACTATGGCATTTTTTCAGGTCGCCGCTGGCGTGAAAAGGTTTATCCGCGTATTAAAGACTTTATCCATGAGCATGAGCAAACTTCCAAGGCATCAAAAAAGAAGGTGGCTAAACCAGCTCTTGCGAGTGACTAGGTTCGCAATTCTTCCTGATTGCTGACAAATATCGCATGAATCCAGTTGAACTCTGCAATCAACTCGATGATGTGCTTCCCCAAACCCAATGTACGAAGTGCGGCTACCCCGATTGCCGATCCTATGCTGCGGCAATGGCCGATGATGGGGCCCTCCCCAACCGCTGCCCTCCTGGAGGCGCAGAAGGAATAAAGCGTCTAAGTTCTATTTTGATGATGTCCGGCCGGCAACTGCCTCCCCGTCTTCAACTGGAACTCGAGTGCGGCATCGAGCGGCCACGGCCAGTAGCCCTGATTGATCCCAAAACCTGTATTGGTTGCACCCTCTGTATACAAGCCTGTCCAGTCGATGCGATTGTGGGCGCATCCAAACAAATGCATGTTGTGCTGACCGAGTGGTGCACGGGCTGCGATCTCTGCGTACCGCCCTGCCCGGTTGATTGCATCAGCATGGTTTCGGTGACAGAAAATCAAACTGGCTGGGATGCGTGGTCGGCAGAGCAGGCCGCTCTATCCCGGACACGCTACCACGGGCGTGAAGATCGCCTGGAACGTGAAGAGCGCGATAATAATCTCCGCCTATCTAAAAAAGCTGAAGCTAAGCTAAAGGCGCTCAATGAGGCTGTTGGCGGTGCAAGCCAATCCGCAGAGCAAGCGCAAGAGAGCGAACGCAAACGAGCAATTATTGCAGCTGCAATTAAGCGCGCAAAGCTTGCTGCAGCCAAAAGTGATACAAAATGAATCTCGAACAGCGCAATGCTTTTTTTGCCCAACTCAAAGCAAATAATCCCAATCCAGAAACCGAGCTCGAGTACAGCTCACCCTTTGAATTACTAGTTGCGGTCTTGCTCTCGGCGCAGGCGACCGACATATCCGTCAACAAAGGAACGCGTCAGTTATTTAAGATCGCCAGTACACCTGCTGCCTTACTGGCTTTAGGCGAAAATGGTGTCCGGCCCTTCATTGAGCACATCGGCCTCTTTCGTACCAAAGGAAAGCACCTGCAAGAAACCTGCCGTCTCTTACTGAAGCGACATGGAGGCGAGGTCCCTCGCACCCGTGAAGCACTCGAAGCCCTGCCAGGAGTAGGTCGCAAAACAGCCAATGTCATTTTAAATACGGCGTTTGGGGAGGCCACCATGGCGGTCGATACTCATATCTTCAGGGTATCCAATCGCACCGGCCTTGCTCCCGGAAAGGATGTGCTGAAAGTCGAGCAGCAACTACTCAAGCGCATTCCAAAAGAGTATTTACTGGACGCGCATCATTGGCTCATTTTGCATGGGCGTTATGTTTGTAAGGCACGTTCGCCTGAATGTGCCCAATGCATTGTCGAACCACTTTGTGGCTACCGGCAAAAAACGGGGAAAGGACAAATTCGTGGCGCTGTTTAATCCAAGCCGAGATGAAGTCCGGCATTTTTTTTGTGATACGTGGCAAAAAAAGCAAGCCAATACCATTTTGACGCCGCTCGAAACACTGGCTGGCCAGTGGATGGAGCAGCACCCGGAGCATCACGCCTTACTAAGCGATAGCGAAGCTGCACTGAGTCAAGATTACACTCCGGAGCGCGGCGAAACCAATCCCTTCCTGCACCTGTCAATGCACTTGTCGATTAGCGAGCAGATCTCAATCGATCAGCCGCCAGGCATTCGGCATGTCGCGAGTGTTCTTGCGCAACGACTCGATTCCGAGCATGCAGCGCAGCATCGGATCATGGAGTGCCTTGGTCAGGTCTTGTGGGAATCGCAACGGGATGGCGGGCAACTGAGTCCTGAAAAATACCTACTGGCATTAAAACAGCTGATTTAATTTAAGATAGCGTGGCAACTGCAGCACGAATAGCCTGCGGCAACTCCAATGCATCCTGGCGGCGAATTTTTAAAGCGGCATCGGACGCATCTCGTAGGCGATTGGACCAAGCCGATCCAGGAAAAAATGCATCATCCTCAAATCGTGGAATGACATGCCAGTGGATGTGGGGTACTTGATTGCCGAGCGCTGCTAGATTGATCTTTTTTGGACGCATTACCGAGCGTACTGCGCCCTCAACCACGAATACCAAGTGCATTAATAAGTCACGTTCGCCGTGGCTGAGCTGACTCATTTCGGCAACGTGGCGATTCCAGATCACACGGCAAAAGCCGGGCAAATCAGGATCACTCACCAAAACAACGCGGCAATCATCGCCGCGCCAAATCAGCGTACCGCTTTCTTCCGAACATATAACGCAATTCATCATGGCGCCAATGTATACGAAAACAGCGCCAAAGTCACCCTTCTAAGACAACCTTGGCGCTGCGAAACCACCACCACTAGTGTGTTGTGGCTGTTTAGTGGAACTGCTCTTCTTCGGTTGAACCAGTCAATGCAGTTACAGAAGACTTGCCCCCCTGAATTACCGTAGTGATGTCATCGAAGTAACCCGTGCCTACTTCTTGCTGATGCGAGACAAAGGTATAGCCCCGATCGCGCGCTGCAAACTCAGGCTCTTGAACCTTCTCAACATAGGCCGTCATGCCGCGCTTGGAGTAGTCTTGCGCCAAGTCGAACATGTTGTACCACATCGAGTGAATGCCAGCGAGCGTAATAAATTGATACTTGTAGCCCATTGCTCCTAACTCACGTTGGAATTTAGCAATGGTTGCGTCGTCGAGGTTTTTCTTCCAATTGAACGATGGTGAGCAGTTGTATGCGAGCATCTTGCCGGGGAACTTAGCACGAATCGCTTCCGCAAACTTGCGCGCAAAATCCAAATCCGGCGTGCCGGTTTCGCACCACACCATATCAGCATAGGCGGCATACGCTAAACCGCGCGAGATTGCCTGACCCAGACCCTTTCGCGTTTTATAAAAGCCTTCTGGTGTGCGTTCACCGGTTAAAAATGGCTTATCGTTTTCATCGTAGTCGGATGTCAATAAGTCCGCTGCCTCTGCATCGGTGCGCGCCAGAATAATCGTAGGAACGCCCATCACGTCTGCTGCTAAACGTGCTGATACTAATTTCTGTACTGACTCTGTTGTGGGCAAGAGAACCTTACCGCCCAGGTGACCGCATTTTTTTACGGACGACAGTTGGTCTTCAAAGTGAACGCCAGCAGCGCCTTGCTTAATTAATGCTTTACTGAGTTCGTAAGCATTCAATACGCCACCAAAGCCCGCTTCTGCATCGGCGACGATTGGTGCATAGTAGTCAATGTAGCCCTGATCGCCTGGATTAATGCCCTTTGCCCACTGAATTTGGTCGGCACGCTCAAACGAATTATTGATACGCTCCACCATCTTCGGTACCGAGTCAACGGGATACAAGGATTGATCGGGGTACATCGCCGCATACGAATTGCCGTCTGCAGCCACTTGCCAGCCTGATAAATAAATTGCTTTGATGCCTGCTTTGACCTGTTGCATTGCTTGCCCACCGGTTAACGCGCCCAAACAATTGACATAAGCTTCATTGTTCACTTGATTCCATAACTTCTCTGCGCCAGCCTTGGCCAAGGAGTACTCAATTCGGAGTGAACCACGTAAGCGCACTACGTCTTCTGCGGTGTAGCCACGCTTGATACCATGCCAGCGTGGATTGGTATCCCAGTCTTTTTGAATCTTTGCTGCTTCTTCTTTGCGATTGTCCATATTGCTCTCCTTAGATATAAAACAATTGACTAAAAACCTTGAACCGGACTGAGCCAATTGAACTCAAAACGGTAACTAAGTCTTATGTCTTATATAAGAGTATAGGGATCTTTACAGCAAAGAAAATAGTAATTTTGCGACAGCAATAATTAAAAAATTGCATTAAATACAATTGGTTAAATAGGGATTATTACAATATGAAATGGGTTGCCATGGTCTGAAAGCCTAGGTTAGGAGAATCAATTGAACCTATTTTGCCTATGAAAACGGCATTTCGTATCGTGAAAAGCTTCTGCTACTGGGCTTTTGGCATCACCGCATTGGCATTGGAAGCCACCACTTTGACTGCGGTCAGAATCAATAGCAACTGCAAAAAAGCTACGCCAAGGAAGAGAGAATTGGGTTTTCCAGCATCGAGCAATATGCCAAATAACAAAGGTCCCACTGCCGCGCCAAGATCAATACCGGAGTAGACAATTCCATACACACTACCCGATACGCCTTGCGGGGTTGCAGAGCGAATCATCATGTCACGCGATGGTGCTGCGATCCCAAGGCCGCAGCCAATCATAAAAAAGAGCCCCGGTACTAGTGCAGCGTTAACCCACTCCGCTCCAATCAAGAAGCCAATGACAGCGCACGCAAATAAGCAAATGCCGACAATCCGATCGGGCATTTTGAGTTTGGCAGCCATAACACCACCTAGTATCATGCCTGCCGCACTACCTAAAGCCAATAAGGTGATCGAGAAGTTACCCGCGGTTACGGGTATACCGTAGAGTTGATTCAGTGCGCTGGGAGCGAAGGACTGAATGCCCGCCATGGCAATCATGCTGAAGAAAAAGAAAAGCCAACACAACCAAACGGAGGTCAGTTTTAAAAATGCAAATGACCCTTGTGGTGTGCGGCCAGGATTAGCCTCTTCTGCCGCTTTGATTGCACTCGCACGGCGATGTTTAGCGTCATCGATTAAATCGCCCCGATTGAACCAAAGTACCAGCAATATGAAGGCCTCTAAAACCGCTGCACAAAGCAATGCGATTCGCCAATCCGAAAGTGCCGCGATTCCAGCCATAAACACTGGGGCTGCAGCCCACCCTAAGTAGCCGGTAACGCCATGGGCTGAATAAGCGTAGGGCAAGCGGGGTGCTGATACCTTATGATTAATTAGGGTGTAATCCACCGGATGAAAGACGCCATTGCCGCAACCTGCAATCACTGCGCCAAAAACTAGCATGCCATATCCATTACTTTGCGACAGCACGATTGCAGACAGCGCCAGCAATCCGACACCAGCAAAGAGTACCGGGCGAGCACCAATGCGGTCGACTAAAAATCCTGAGGCCGCTTGCACAATACAAGAGACCACAAAGAAAACCGACATCAGGAGGCCGAGCTCTGCATAGCTCAGCGCGAACTCCGTCTTGAGCCACGGAAAGAGTGGCGGCAGAATCAAGTGAAAGAAATGCGAGCTGCCGTGCGCCAAGCTTAATAAACTAATCACTCGGACATCACTGGCACGCGCGCTGGCATGTGTCACAGTCATGATCTGAGTTTACTCGCTCTAGAGCCCTGCCGGAATGGCTTTAATGTACTAAGCGGGTAAAGCTAAAGTCGCCGTCTTTATTAATATCCACTGGAACAACGTCATTGGGACCAAACTTGCCCTCCAAAATCATCTTGGACACCGGATTTTCAATATATTGCTGTATCGCCCGCTTGAGCGGCCTTGCCCCAAACACCGGATCAAATCCCACTTCGGCAATTTTGTTTAGTGCGGCATCGCTCACTTCCAGCAGCATATCCACCTTCGCTAAACGGGCTGATAGGTTTTTAAGCAGGATCGAGGCAATCGATGCGATATTCGCTTTATCCAGTCCATGGAACACCACAATCTCATCGACGCGATTTAAAAACTCCGGCCGGAAGTGGGTTTTCAGTTCGCCAAAAACCGCTTCCTTAATTTCCGCTTGATTTTTATCTGTCATTGATTGAATGAGGTGTGAACCAATATTACTGGTCATCACAATCACGGTGTTTTTAAAATCGACTGTACGTCCTTGACCATCGGTTAATCGACCATCATCCAGCACTTGCAGCAGAACATTGAATACATCCGGATGGGCTTTTTCGATCTCATCAAACAGAATCACGCTATACGGTTTGCGGCGAACCTGTTCTGTAAGGTAACCACCCTCTTCGTAGCCCACATAGCCTGGCGGCGCCCCGATCAAACGGGCAACGCTGTGCTTTTCCATAAACTCACTCATATCGATCCGAATTAAACGATCTTGGCTGTCGAACAAGAATGCGGCTAGGGCTTTGCATAATTCCGTCTTACCAACACCCGTAGGACCAAGGAACATAAAAGAACCGTAGGGCTTGTTTTCTTCGGAGAGCCCGGCGCGTGAGCGGCGGATTGCATCGGATACCGCCCGAATGGCCTCTTCTTGACCCACCACGCGCTGATGCAAGTGGTCTTCCATTTTTAAGAGCTTGTCGCGCTCACCTTGCATCATTTTGGATACCGGAATACCCGTTGCGCGTGAAACCACCTCGGCAATCTCTTCCGCGCCCACTTGGGTGCGGAGTAATTTATTCTTAGTGGCGCCTGCTTTGCCATCCTTCGCTTCAGCAGCGGCGGCCGATTTGAGTTTTTGTTCTAGCTCAGGCAATTTACCGTACTGCAGCTCGGCGACCTGCTCAAGTTTGCCGTCGCGTTGCAGCTTGACGATTTCGGCTTTTATCTTTTCGATCTCTTCCTTGAGATGAGCCGCGCCCAAGGCAGCGCCCTTCTCTGCCTTCCATATTTCTTCGAGATCAGCGTACTCGGCGCCCAAGCGCTTGATTTCATCTTCGATTAATTGCAAGCGCTTTTTAGAAGCATCGTCTTTCTCTTTTTTGACAGCCTCACGTTCGATCTTAAGCTGAATCAAGCGGCGATCCAGTTTATCCATCACCTCTGGTTTGGAATCAAGCTCCATCTTGATGCGAGCGCCTGCCTCATCAATCAGATCAATTGCCTTATCTGGCAAGAATCGGTCAGTAATGTAGCGGTGGGATAACTCGGCAGCCGCCACAATTGCTGGGTCGGTTATCTCAATGCCATGGTGTAGCTCGTAGCGCTCCTGTAAGCCGCGTAAGATCGCAATGGTCGCCTCGACACTGGGCTCATCGACCATGACCTTCTGAAAGCGCCGCTCCAAAGCAGCATCTTTTTCAATGTACTTGCGATACTCATCAAGGGTGGTAGCGCCAATGCAATGCAACTCGCCGCGCGCCAAAGCGGGCTTAAGCATATTGCCGGCATCCATGGCGCCTTCGCCCTTACCGGCACCAACCATGGTGTGGATTTCATCGATAAAGACAATCGTTTGACCTTCATCTTTGGCAACATCACTCAATACCGATTTCAGACGCTCCTCAAACTCACCGCGGTACTTTGCTCCAGCCAATAACAAGGCCATATCCAATACCAGCACGCGCTTGTTCTTGAGGGTCTCTGGCACTTCGCCATTAACGATGCGCTGGGCCAAGCCTTCGACAATCGCTGTTTTACCAACGCCAGGCTCACCAATCAACACCGGGTTGTTTTTGCCACGCCGCTGCAATATTTGAATGGTGCGGCGAATTTCATCATCGCGTCCAATCACCGGATCCAGCTTACCCATACGGGCACGCTCGGTTAAATCAAGGGTGTACTTTTTCAGCGCTTCACGCTGCCCTTCGGCATCGGCACTATTGACCGACTCCCCACCGCGTACCAAATCTATTGCTGCCTCGAGCGCTTTACGGGTGAGGCCGCATTCCCTCGCCAGCTTACCGAGCTCGCCTTTATCGTCTGCAACGACCAATAAAAACAACTCACCCGCAATAAATTGATCGCCCCGCTTATTGGCCTCTTTTTTAGTCAAATTCAGCCAATTCGCCAGATCACGTCCAACCTGAACTTCGCCGCTACCCTCTACTTCTGGCAGCGCTGCAATCATCTTCTCCGCGCCCTTTTCGAGGCTCGCTACATTAACTCCAGCACGCGTTAGCAAACTCCGTACGCCGCTGTCTTGTTGCTTGAGCATCGCCAGTAATAAATGGGCTGGCTCAATGTACTGGTTGTCTTTGCCTACAGCCAAGCTTTGCGCATCACTCAAGGCCTCTTGAAATTTAGTCGTTAATTTATCGATTCTCATGTTGCGTCCTATTGAATGGGATTGCGCTAATCGGAATGGCATTTGGCATTCGATCCGGCTTCTTTCATTAGAATATTAGGGCAATATCCTTAATTTCAAGCGTTTGTGAATGGATAAATCCGATTTGACCTGGCTTGTTTATCTCTTGGAGTGTGCTGACGGCAGTTTATATGCCGGCATTACCAATCGGCTAGAGCACCGCCTGGACGCCCACAATGCAGGTACAGGGGCGCGCTATACCCGTTCTAGGCTGCCTGTAACCCTATTAGCCACCCAAGAACACCCAGATCGATCGGAGGCATCCAAAGCGGAAATTAAACTAAAGCGCCTACCCCGAGCTAAGAAGCGGGCTTTTTTTGATTCCAGCGCGTAGCAGCTGCATCATCGGTCATGCGTGCATCGACCCAACGCCCACCCTCCGGCGTATCTTCTTTCTTCCAAAATGGCGCTGCGGTTTTTAGGTAGTCCATGATGAACTCGCAGGCCAAAAAAGATTCACCGCGGTGCGCGCTCGTCACTGCCACCAATACAATTTGGTCTGCCGGCATTAAGGGTCCAATTCGGTGAATCACTAGCGCATCCCGAATATCCCAGCGTGCTTTTGCTTGATTGACAATGTCTTCTAGCGCTTTTTCCGTCATGCCCGGATAGTGCTCGAGGGTCATGGCATTTACCGTACTACCCTCGTTCATATCCCGCACTGTACCTACAAACGAGGTAATCGCACCAACCTGCAGATCACCATGGCGAAGATTTGCAATCTCAGTAGTGAGATCAAAATCCGCCTGCTGAATACGAATCGCCATCTTAGCCGCCCGTAACTGGTGGGAAAAAAGCCACTTCGGCGCCATCAATCAATTCCGTCGAAGAATTAACCATTTGGTGATTGAGAGCGCATCGCAATACCCTACCCTCACCCAAGACCACGTCCCAGATACCGCCGCGCAATCGCAGGTGGGCACGCAATTCATCAATCGTACGCACCGACTCAGGCAATTCAATTGCCTCTTGTTCTAGTCCAAGCATTTCGCGGATCGAGGCGAAGTAGCGCAGTTGCAGTTTCATGGCTAAATCGTAATCCGATTATTTGAGAAGTGCATCAAATGGGATGTACTTTACTAAATCACCGGCTTGAATTGGCTGGTTTGGCGGGCAGTCTACTAGACCATCGCCCCATGCTGCACTGGTTAGCACCCCTGAGCTTTGATTGGGGTACAAATCGAGTCCGCCGTCACTATTGATTCTCACGCGCAAGAATTCATTACGGCGATCGGCTTTGGGCCAGTCAAAATCAGCGCGCATGTTGTAGGCTGGGGAAGAGGATGCTTCCCTGCCCTGTAATCGCAAAATAAAGGGGCGCACAAACAAGAGAAAGGTAACAAAGCTCGATACGGGATTGCCGGGCAAACCAATAAACCAAGTGGAGCTCCCTGGGCTCGATTCCCGGCGTACCGATCCAAATGCAAGGGGCTTACCGGGTTTAATGGCAATCTGCCATAAATTGAGTTCGCCTTCCGCAGTCACGGCTGGCTTAATGTGATCCTCTTCGCCAACTGAGACTCCGCCAGAGGTAATGATCAAATCGTGGTTCTGGCTAGCTTGCCGCAAGGCGGCGCGCGTCGCGTCGAGTCGATCTGGCACGATGCCCAAATCAGTCGCATCGCAACCTAAAGCTTTAATGCAGGCCAGCAAGGTATCGCGATTCGAGTTGTAGATGCCGCCCGGCTTCAATGGCTCGCCTGGAAGCGATAGCTCGTCCCCAGTAAAAAAAGCAGCGACGCGTACTCGGCGTTTCACAGGCAAGTGGGTTAAACCGGCCGAGGCTGCAACGCCAAGTTCTTGCGGGCGCAATAGGCAACCCGCACTTAAGGCCACCTTGCCGGCAGTTAAATCTTCACCCCGCTTACGTATCCACTGCCCCACTACAGGGGATACCGCGATCGAAACGGCATCGGGACTGGCAAGGTCGATGGTGCAATCTTCCTGCATCACCACCGCGTCGGCACCCTGGGGTATGGGCGCCCCTGTGAATATTCGGGCGGCTGTTCCGCTCTGGAGTTCGACGCCCATTGAACCAGCTGGAATACGCTGCCCTACTCGGAGCATTCCGGAATGGGCCGCCAGATCCGCCACCCTAATCGCATAGCCATCCATCGATGTGTTATCTAGCGGTGGAACATCAACCAAGCTCACTACATCTTCCGCCAAGATACGCCCGAGGGCTGCTTGCATTGCAATGAGCTCCACTTCAGAAACAGAAACGGCTGGTGCGAGCAATTGTTCGCGTGCCTGCGCTGCCGTCAACATCGGTGATTTTGTCATGGCAGACTTAAGATACGTGCTCAGCAATAAATTGCTTCACCACGCCAACGTCTGCGGAAATGGATTCGACCCGCTGGGGAAGTGATTTGATGTCTTTAAATGCCGGTGGACACTCGGCGGGACGGCCAAGTGCCTCTAGAATCGTTTCTTCAAACTTAATCGGCAAAGCAGTCTCAAGCACCAGCATCGGCACATCCGTTTGCAAATACTCGCGCGCTACTTTTACACCGTCTGCCGTATGGGTATCAATCATCACGCCATACTTGCCATCCACATCCTGAATGGTCCTCAGGCGATCAGCATGGGTGCTACTGCCCGAAGCAAAACCAAACTGCTGCATCGTGGCGTAAGCAGGATCATTTGATAAATCAAAGCCACCGGTTTCTTCCACTTGCTTAAAGAGGGCGGCCGTACGTTTGCCATCTTGCGAAAGCAAATCAAAAACAAAGCGCTCAAAATTACTGGCTTTAGAAATATCCATCGATGGACTTGAGGTCTGCAAGGTTTCAGCAGACTTGCGCGCGCGATATATCCCTGTGCGGAAGAATTCATCGAGAACATCGTTTTCATTGGTGGCAACTACTAAGCGCTCAATCGGCAAACCCATCATGCGGGCAATGTGTCCCGCACAGACATTGCCAAAATTACCCGAAGGAACGGTAAAAGATACCTTTTTAGAACTGGCTCGCGTCGCCAGCAAATAGCCTTGAAAGTAATACACTACCTGCGCAAGGACGCGCCCCCAATTAATCGAATTAACTGTGCCAATCTGGTATTTGGCTTTATATGCCAAATCATTACTGACTGCTTTGACGATGTCTTGGCAGTCATCGAAGACGCCATCCACCGCAAGATTAAAAATATTCGGGTCTTGCAAGGAATACATCTGCGCCGACTGAAAGACGCTCATCTTCCCTTTGGGGGAAAGCATAAACACACGCACGCCTGCTTTACCGCGCATGGCGTACTCAGCTGCGCTACCGGTATCGCCTGAGGTGGCGCCCAATATATTGAGATGTTGATCTGCGCGCTGGAGCGCATACTCAAACACATTACCCAGAAATTGCATGGCCATGTCTTTAAATGCCAAGGTAGGTCCGTTCGATAAACTGAGCAAACCAATGCGCGTACCGCCCTCTTCGCCCAGCCAATGGAGTGGTGTAATGTCACTCGCCTTATCCTCAGGACGGCCATTGCAATAAAGGGCATCAGTATAGGTTTTGCGTAATATCGCGCGCAAATCAGACTCTGGAATATCAGGGCAATACAAACGCAAGACTTCAAACGCTAAATCAGCATAAGAAAGCCCGCGCCAAGAATCCAATTGCGCTGGCGTTACTTTGGGGTACTCCACTGGCAGATAAAGTCCGCCATCGGGAGCAAGCCCTCCCAACAGAATTTCAAGAAACGATTGCTCAGGGCTATTACCGCGGGTCGACTGATAACGCATGGCGATTTAAGATAAATTCTCGAGGCGAATTTTGATGATCTCGCCAACGACGGTTTTCAGATCCTGAATATCGGTAATCGCAGCGAGCATATTCTTTTCTTTGGTTTCGTGCGTCAGCATGACAAGGTCCGTTTGACTCTCACCCTCATTCGCCTCTTTTTGCAAGAGCGCATCGATCGAAACCCCGTGCGCTGCCAGAATTTTAGTAATGTCCGCCAATACACCAGCCTGATCCGCAACCCGTAAGCGCAAATAGTAGCTGGTGGTAATTTCAGCGATGGGCAAAACAACGGTGTCGCGCACGGCATCGGGTTGGAATGCCAAATGCGGCACTCGATTTTCAGGGTCGGCCGTCATTAAACGCGTGACATCCACTAAGTCAGCGATCACAGCAGAAGCGGTTGGCTCAGAGCCGGCGCCTTTACCGTAGTAAAGCGTAGTACCAACCGCATCACCATAAACCTGAACGGCATTCATGGCGCCTTCCACATTGGCGATCAAGCGCTTGCTTGGTATTAAGGTCGGATGAACCCGCAGCTCAATTCCTGTATTTGTTTTCTTAGTGATGCCGAGCAACTTAATGCGGTAACCGAGTTGTTCTGCATATTTAATATCAATTGCCGCTAAGTTGGTGATGCCTTCTACATACGCCTTATCGAATTGCATGGGAATGCCAAATGCAATCGCACTCATAATGCTGACCTTGTGGGCAGCATCAATACCTTCAATATCAAATGTCGGATCCGCCTCAGCGTAACCCAAGCGCTGCGCCTCCTTTAATACCGTTGCAAAATCAGAACCTTTGTCACGCATCTCCGACAAAATGAAATTAGTAGTGCCGTTAATAATGCCGGCAATCCATTCGATTCGATTGGCGGTCAAGCCTTCGCGTAAGGCTTTGATGATCGGTATGCCGCCTGCAACCGCAGCCTCAAACGCCACCATCACGCCCTTCGCATGCGCTGCCTTAAAGATTTCATTGCCGTGCACCGCAATTAAGGCCTTATTGGCCGTAACGACGTGCTTACCTGCAGCAATTGCCTCGAGCACCAAATCCTTCGCAATGCCATAACCGCCAATCAGTTCAACCACGATATCGATCTCGGGGTCTGCAATTACCACACGGGCATCGCTAACGACTTGTGCACGATCACGAACCAATTCCTTGGCGCGCTCCACATTGAGATCGGCAACCGTGTGAATGCGGATACCGCGACCGGCACGGCGCAGAATCTCATCTTGATTGCGCTCGAGGACCGTGAAAACGCCTCCACCAACAGTTCCAATGCCTAATAGACCAACTTGAATCGGCTTCATGATGCCTTTGTAGCGAGTGATGCAGTGGCAGATGACTTGCCATGCTTTTGACGATAACGCTCCAGAAAACGCGCAAAGCGGCCAATGGCATCTTTGAGCACATCTTCGTGGGGTAAGAAAACAACGCGGAAGTGATCTGGCTTGACCCAATTAAAGCCGGATCCCTGAACCATCAATACCTTTTCTTCGCGCAGCAAGTCAGCGATGAATTGCTGATCGTCCTCAATTGGGTACATCTCTGGGTCTAATTTAGGAAATAAATAGAGCGCTGATTTTGGCTTCACACAACTCACTCCAGGGATGGCGGTAATTAATTCCCAAGCCAGGTCGCGTTGCCGAGCCAATCGGCCTCCTTTGGCAACCAGATCATCAATGCTTTGATAACCACCCAGCGCCGTTTGAATGGCGTACTGCCCAGGAACGTTGGCACACAGGCGCATCGAGGACAACATATTTAATCCCTCAACGTAATCCTTGATGCGTGACTTATCCCCCGAAACCACCATCCAGCCTGAGCGGTAGCCGCAGGAGCGGTAATTTTTAGACAGCCCATTAAAGGTAATGATGACGACGTCGGATGACAATGAGGCGAGGGAAACATGCTGCTCCTCGTCGTAGAGCATCTTGTCGTAGATTTCATCGGCAAAGAGAATGAGTCCGTGCTCGCGCGCGATTTGCGTAAGCTCCAGCAGCACTGCTTTGGAATAAATCGCCCCCGTTGGATTGTTTGGATTAATCATCACAATCGCTTTGGTGCGCGGGGTAATTTTGGAGCGCAAGTCTGCTAAGTCCGGCGCCCACTCTTTTGATTCGTCGCATAAATAATGAATGGGAGTGCCACCCGATAAACTGACAGCAGCAGTCCACAGCGGATAATCTGGCGCAGGAACTAAAACCTCATCACCATTATTGAGTAGTGCGTTCATCGCGAGCACGATCAATTCCGAGACGCCGTTGCCCGTATAAATATCATCTAAGGCGACGCCCTGAATCCCTTTTTCTTGGCAGTACTGCATGATTGCTTTGCGGGCTGCGAAAATGCCTTTGGAATCCGAATAAGCAGAGGCATTGCTTAAATTTCGAATTATATCGAGCTGAATTTCTTCAGGGGGGTCAAATCCAAACACCCCAACATTACCGATGTTTAATTTGATGATTTTGTGACCCTCTTCCTCCATGCGCTGAGCAAGCTCAAGGACGGGTCCACGAATGTCGTAACAAACGTGATTTAGCTTTTCAGACTTTAGGATCGGTTTCACGGTGGTTTTTGTAAATACTGATAAATTGATAAGGGTTAAGTACTTGAAAACTAGGAAAAAAGCGACTAGTTATAATTTACTCAATTATGACAGAGCGCACACGTGAAACTCCATTCTGACTCCCCTCTAGGCATCAATACGATAACCGGCTACGGCAAGGACTACATTGAGGTCAACCGGGTACCCTACCGCCATGCGGTCTTAGTTGGGCCGAGCGGCGAAATTGCCCAATGGGGAGCCTCTTCGTTTGCCGCCCTAGACCCCAGTCACTTTGCTCAAATAGCCGATCTAAAGCCAGAACTGGTGATTTTTGGTAGCGGGGCCGTCCAGCGCTTTCCGCGCCCTGATTTGTTGCGAGCCCTCATCAATGCCAAAATTGGCTTTGAGATTATGGACACCCAAGCGGCCTGCCGAACATACAACATTTTAGTGGGTGAAGGCCGCCAGGCTATGGCAGCCCTATTACTGGACCCACAATAACCATGTTCGGATCGATCAATAAAACGCCCGCTTTATTAACTCCTGTTGGGATTTTGATCGTGGGGGCACTCTATGCCCTCGTGTGGTTTGGCAGCCTCGATTACCGCCACCTGATTCCGTCGGACGAAGGTCGTTACGCTGAGATTGCGCGTGAAATGCTGGTGAGTGGCGACTGGATCAGTCCGCGGTACCACGACTACAAATATTTTTTCAAGCCGCCGCTGCAATTGTGGGCAACCGTCATTGCATTTGATTGGTTTGGCGTTGGTGAATGGCAGGCACGCTTGTGGGGAGCCCTGACTGGCTTTTTGACCATCCTCTTTGTTGGCTATACCAGCACTCGGCTTGATGGCCCACGCGCTGGCTGGATTGCAGCAGTCGCCTTGGCCGCAAGCCCGATGTGGATTATCAGCGGTCATGTGAACTCCCTGGACATGGCTTTATCAGCATTTTTAGCCTCCTCCTTGTGCGCACTGCTTTTGGCTCAGCACAGCAGAACAACCGCTGGCACACGTGGCTGGATGCTGCTCTGTTGGACGTTGATGGCGCTGGCAACACTTTCCAAAGGCTTAATCGGGGCTGCACTGCCTACCCTGATATTGATTGCGTATTCCGTTAGCGCGTGGGATTGGCGCATTTGGAAGCGCCTCCACATCGTCAGTGGTTTGTTACTGTTTTTCGCTATTACTGCACCCTGGTTTATTGTGATGTCGATCCGCCATCCCGAATTTTTTGAGTTCTTTTTTATCCATGAGCATTTCGAGCGCTTTACCCAAGACACGCACCGTCGCTCGGGGCCCATTTACTTTTTTATCCCCCTCTTGGTTGCTGGATTTTTGCCATTTTTATTTCAACTGCCTGGCGCAGTTGCACAGGCGTGGAAGTCACGACAAGGCCATTTTTCTGCGGGCTGGATGCTCGTGTGTTGGTTTGTCATCATCTTTGCTTTTTTTAGTGTGTCGCGCTCTAAATTACCAGGCTATATCATTCCGATTTTTCCAGCCTTAGCGATGTTGGTGGGTCGTTATTTGGATCGGCAGTTAGGTCAGGCCAATACCTTGTCAATAACGTGGATCATGCAAACCGGGTGCTTCGCCCTTGTGGGTTTTATTGGTTTCTTCTTTTTATCTTTTGTTGGTGTGCAGGCCCGACCCGATGAGATTACTGCCTATGCGGAATATACCCAATGGATTGCCCTTGCTTTGGTCGTCTTAATTTTCTTTAGTAGCTTAGCGGCATGGCAAGCACGGCGCAATGGCATTACCAGCATTGCCAGCTTGGCAGTTGGCTTTTATCTCACCAGCATGATTGTAGGCACCGGCCATGAAACGCTTGGCCGCGCCGTATCGGGGGTTGATTTAGCTAACCGGGTGCGCAATGTGATCCCGGTAGATGCGCCCATCTATTCGGTTCGTATTTTGGATCACACCCTGCCCTTTTACTTAGGCCGAACCATGATCATGGTGGAGTTCCCGGATGAGCTGCAGTT
>CAWUTW010000062.1:0-15089 GCA_963925585.1 uncultured Polynucleobacter sp.
CGCAATAAACTCATGCCCAAAATACGGGTATAGAAATCAATTGAGCGGCTGAGGTCACCAACCCGCAGCATGGTATGCAATAGCATCATGCTTATTGAACCTTTGCCTTAGCACGCAGTTTTTGCATCATTTCAGTGAATTTGGCTTTTTGCCAGTTTTCATCGGCTGTCAAGATTTGCTTAAGCTCCGCTTTGATGTCATCCATGGGAGGCGCTTTGGCATCCCGCACATCGTCCACGCGAATAATGTGCCAACCGAATTGGCTTTTGACTGGTTTATCGGTCATTTGACCTTTGTTTAAGGAAACCATTGCTTTTGAAAACTCGGGTACCAATGACTTATCGCTAACCCAACCCAAATCGCCACCATTTGGAGCGGAACCGGGGTCTTTGGAGTTCTGTTTCGCCATGTCAGCAAAGCTAGCGCCTACCTTGATCTTGGCAATTAAGGCATTCGCATCCGCCTCTTTTTCTACCAAAATGTGCTTCACTTGATACTCTTTGCCGGTGTAATCGGCCTGAATGGAGGCGTAGGCGGCTTTGAGCTCGGCATCGGTCACACCCTCACGCTCAACAAAATCTTCAAATACGGCAGCAACCAAAATACCAATCCGCGATTGCTCAATCTTGTCTTTAATCGCTTCTTTTTTCGTAAGGCCGCGATTATTGGCCTCCTGAATTATCAGCTCTCTAGTAATGAGTACTTCGCGGCCTTTTTCGCGCACTTGAGAATCATTGGGTTGACCCGATTGTTGAACTAAGCGGTCTAATTGCGCTTTCGGTATGGCTTTGCCATTCACAATCGCGGCATTTTGCGCCAATGCAATTGGGCTGATTAATAAGGCTACGCAGGCGGCCGACAAAGTAAATTGGGGGAACAGTTTCATAGTAAAGGCAGGTAATAAATGTTAGCTAATAGTAATGGGTTTATTTTATTTGGTTTAGTACTGCTTGGCTTATTTCAGTAAAAGAGCCTCAGCGGGACTATGGGCCTCAATGATAAGCGCGTGTATCTCAGTAGGAATATGACGGTTCAAGGCGGCATAGATCAGGCGATGGCGGGCAACCCGACTTAGTCCATCAAACTTTGATGAAATCAGGGTTAGTTTGAAGTGACCGCCACCACTAGCAGCGCCAGCATGGCCGGCATGCAAATGGCTTTCATCTTCAATTGCAATCTCGTCAATCGGTAATACGGCTTTGAGGTCAACCAGAAATAAAGCAATGCGTTCTTGGTTTTTACTCATGAGGGTGTCTCTTCTTCCATGTGTTTGCTGAGCCAAAATCCTTGTGCAATGACAAAGACGACAAGAAGGGCGGTTGTTCCAAATAGCTTGAAATTAACCCACGTATCTTCCGAAAACTGAAAGGCAACGTATAAATTGAGTGCGCCCATGATCAAGAAAAAAATCGACCAAGCTAAATTCAGCTGACTCCAAGTATTGCGCGCCGTATTTTCTTTTAGGGTAACTTGCTTTCCCATCAGTACCTGAATCCAATTCTTATTAAAAAATTGAGCGCTAATAAATAGTCCAGCAGCAAATAGCCAGTAGAGCGCAGTTGGTTTGAGTTGGATAAATGTTTTATCTTGCAAGAAGATAGTCAATGCACCTAAAACGACAATCAACACAAGGCTCGTCCATTGGGTAGCATCGATTTTTCGATGGCGGTAATAGACCCATAAAATTTGAGCAATGGTAGCAACCATTGCCACGATGGTGGCAGTGTAGATGTCAGCAAACTTAAATGCGACAAAAAACAGAATGACGGGGAACAGGTCGAATAAAAATTTCATGGTGTGATTATCGCTTTTATTGACCCGGTTCCACATTTTTACTAGGCTCAAAGCGCAAAGATGCCGAGTTAATGCAGTAGCGCAGGCCTGTTGGCTTGGGGCCGTCGGTAAAAACATGCCCTAAATGGGCATCGCAATTACTACAACGCACCTCAGTACGTACCATGCCATAAGCACCATCTTGATGCTCTGATATCGCAACTGGATTTAACGGGGTGTGGTAACTGGGCCAGCCACAGCTGGCATCAAATTTAGTGCCTGACTCAAATAGTGGGGTACCACAGCAGACGCATTGGTACTTGCCGTTTTCCCAATGGTCCCAATACTTTCCAGTAAACGGCCGCTCAGTAGCAGCCTCCCGTGTCACGCGGTATTCGATATCGCTTAATTCTGTACGGTACTCTGCATTGGTTTTTTTCATTGGTTTTCACCCTTTATTTTGGACTGATGCATTTGATTAAGATGAGCAACTGAGATCCATTACGACCTCATCGGGTAGTGGCGCTAATGCATATTGCTCAAACGCTGCTTGTTCCTCAAATGGCCGACTTAATATATGCTGCAACCGATTCACTTCAGTAAAGTCATCGCCTTGCGCCATCTCAATAGCGCGCTGGGCTAAGTGGTTTCGGAGAATAAATTTAGGGTTAACGCGATTCATGAGCGATCTACGCTCTGCATCGGAGTTCGATTCCTGCATCAAACGCGTGCGGTATTGCGTTAACCAGGCATCGGCAGCAATCCGATCTAAAAATTGGTCACGCCAATTGGAATGGACATCCTTTTTTTGTATAGTAGAGAGGCTACGAAAAACAGTCGTAAAGTCAGCCCGGTTGGCATGCATGAGTTGCAATAAGGCTTCAATTAACTCCATGTCCTCTGGTGCATCTATCTGCAAACCCAGCTTCCCCCGAAATAGGCCCAACCATTTAGCCTCATATTCCGGCGGAAAAGCGCTTAAGGCTGCACGCAAGATGTCGGCAGCATTTTCACCCGGACTCTCCATCTCCACGAGCGGAACCATGGCATTAGCCAGGCAGGCCATATTCCAGTGCATGATTTTAGGTTGGCGATGGTAGGCGTAACGACCGCCGCTATCGGTGTGATTGCAAATGTGGTCTAAGGCGGTGTGATCTAAAAAACCAAAGGGGCCGTAATCCATGGTGAGGCCGAGTGCACTGATATTGTCACTATTAAGAACCCCATGGCAAAAACCCACTGCCTGCCACTGCGCAACGCATCTCGCATTGCGAGCAGATATTGCCTTAAATAAGGCGAGGTATGGAGTGCTGCTTGATTGGCATTCGGGGTAGTGCGCTTCGATTAAATACGCAGCAAGTTCCTGCAATCGCGCATGTAATCCATTAGCGGCATAGTGCTCAAAGTGGCCGATTCGAATAAAGCTGGGGGCAAGGCGGGAGCATACTGCCGCTGTTTCCATTGTTTCGCGCCGCACTGCCTGCTTGGAGCCTACTAGGGATAATGCGCGCGTGGTTGGAATACCCAAGGCATACATGGCTTCGCTACATAAAAACTCGCGAATGGATGAGCGCAGAACCGCCCGGCCATCGCCCATGCGCGAGTAGCGCGTCATACCTGCACCCTTTAGTTGCAGTTCTTGTTGCTTTAGTTCTCCTAACAAAATGGCTCGGCCATCTCCTAACTGCCCAGCCCAATGCCCAAACTGATGCCCGCTATAGGCAGTAGCCATGGGTTTTGGAAATAGGCGCCCACCTAATTCTGTTGGATTGCCCGCCAACACTGCGAGCCAATTCGGATCCTGCGGCAACTGGTTCGAGTCCAAGGAAATGCCAACAAGCTCAGCCGCCTCTGTTGAGACCGCAATCCAATAGGGATCTGGAAGGGGGGTAGGGGCGATAAATTGACAGGTGTCTTCGCCGATGAGAGAAAATGACATAAGTTCATTATTCTATGGGTATTTAGCCCCTTACGTCACAGACCCATTTCCCCAACCGCCCCACGCCAAACATGACGAATCAAACTGAACTCACCGCCACCACCAAACTAAATAACTTAGGTCAAGAACTGGATGTTCCTTTCTTAAAATTACTCGGAATCCGTTGCCTTAGCGCGGAAATGGGTAGCGGCGAGATTTTGCTGGCCATTAAGCCCGAGCATAAAAATACCTGGGAAGTGGCGCATGGCGGAGTGTTATTAACCCTGATGGATGTCGCCATGGCGGTTGCTGCGCGCTCGGGCGATCCGGATGATCGCAGTGTGGTGACGATTGAGCTTAATACCAATTTTTTACAAGCTGCCAACGGCGTCCTGCGCGTAAAAGCCGATACCGTGCACCGTAGTGTGACCATGGCTTTCTGTGAGGCGAAGTTATATGATGATCAAGGCCGTGTGTGCTGCATGGCTACCGGAACGTTTAAGTACTTGCGGCGTTTGCCCACGCGCAATGCCAGCGGTGAGCGGGTGATTAATCCCGATCAGCGGACCCAGTAAATCTACGGTGTTAAACCGAGAGGTTTGATCCGGTTGCGCTCGTAAGCGCGCCGGTGACCACGTCGTGGCCTATGGTTCCATTGGCATCAAATCGCCGCTCAACCATTTCAAAGGCGCCATCTTTACGAATGCGCAATACCGTACTTGATCGCGTGCCGTACATCGGGGTTTGAATAAAGGCAGGGGAGAGGGCTTTTTCCCATTCTTTGCTGACGCCGGTGCTGGGCAATTCTTGATCCACCGCAACGCGAGTGTCGCTAAGCAGATGCAAATAGTGATCCACATGCTTGAGGTTACCTTGATCCATTGCCAGCGTTTGAGCAAAGGCAGCGACCCGATGCGTGACTTTAGGCCAGGGCGTATCCAGCATGGCATTAGATAGGCCGTAGACACCCGCATCTAAGGCTTGCTTTGGGAAGGTTTTGCGTGGCCGAATCGATTGGCCGAGCATCATCCGATTGCTAACCCAGTGCATATTGGCATCGCTGGAATTACTAAGATCGGCCATTAGCATATTAAAGCCGTTGTACTGCTCAAAGCGCTTTGCATTGTGTTGAATGAAGCCATCGGGCTTGTGCTCGCCCGTGAGGTACATCAGCGAAAGTTCACCGCGGGTTCGCGCATCGGGGTTTTTTTCACTGGGCGCCCGGACATTGGTTAATGCAGCAAAGCGCCCCGATTTAGTAAACCCAAGCCAAATGCCTGGGCTACCTAAGACATCCGCACGATCACGGCCGGCCAATAGTTCAGGGTGCTCTGCCCACCAATCCATTTTTTCTGTATCGCGCTCATAGAATTCATCGCGATTGGCTGCGACCACCAGCGGATAGTCGGGGTGGGATTTCCAGGCGAAGAGAATGAGGCACATAGCAATACTATGCCTGATTAAATTGAGATCAGGGGGTAGGGCAGCTGATCTAACATCAAAATGGGGCCATCTGGCGCCCCAAGATGGAAAGTACCACCAGCTTGCAGCTCGGTTTTAATCTCGATTTGGAAGTCCATGCGGCGGGTGTTGGCAATACTGGGGGCACTGAGGACGACCATTCCGGCTGGCTGACCCGAGTCATCCGCATGAAAAATCTCGCTTCCTGGGCCGGTAGGGGTATTTGCAAGTTGATCAATGGGGCAATGCGCCAGCTGCAGGCGCCGCTTAATTGCGCCACGGTATTGGCTTCGTGCAACGATCTCTTGGCCAGGGTAGCACCCCTTTTTAAAATCAACGCCGTACACAGACTCAAAGTTCACCATTTGGGGCACAAATTGGTCTTGGGTTGCGGCAACGATGCGTGGAATTGCACTCATAATTTCTAGGGACCGCCACAGAATCGTGGCATCCTCAGAGGTCACTTCGATCGACGGCGACTCAGAAGGAATGGGTTGTGCGATCAGTACCCTTTGCATCGCCACACCTGCAGTGACAACGTCTGGTAGTTGCAGCAGAACGCTGGTTTTATCTACTTCCAGATTATCTAGTGTTCCGCTGGTGCAATAAGCTGTAATTTGCCAACTATTCGTAACGTCCTTGACCGTTACTTTGGAGCGCAAGACGAACATACCTAAGCGCTTTGCAGTACTGGCGGCGATGTCTTTTGAAATAAACATGCCAAAGAAGCTGCTCCCATCCGCTTTCGAAAACAGGCCAAGCCAAGCGCTCGCAATTAAGCGGCCCTTGGGGCTGCAATAGCCAACGAGGCGAACTGCATCAGACCCGCTTGCAATGGCTGACGGCGCTACTGCGGTAAGCCCCAAAACCGAGTTCGTGAGTTGGTTTTGTAAAAAACTGGCCGCATCCTCGCCCTCAACGATAATGAGTCCCCAGTCGGCGAGATTGGCAGCGGTTTTCATAAAATGGATCTTTTTAGGGTGGTGTGGGGCGTACGATTTGCATAAACAAAGTCTAGACGCTTTTATCATAGCCTGATGCGAAAAAAGTGCGCTCCATTTTGGGCATTACCCCTCAAACTCTTCGGAATAGCGGTTTTAGTCGCCTTATTCTTTTTTGGCACCCTGTTTTTTTGGGGGGTAGTTCCTTCTGCAGCCAATGACCCAGTTCGGCCTAGCGGCTTTACTGCCAAAGTCAATCCCAAATCTGGCGTGGCGAGCATTGCACAGCAACTCCGTAGCCAAGGCATTGAGGTCAATGGCATTTTGTTTCAGCTCGGATCACGTGCCTTGCTGGTTCATGCCAAGCTAAAACCAGGAACCTACTTGTTTCCCTTGGAAGCCAGTACCGCGACTATCTTATTTAAGATGGCGCGGGGCGATAGCATTAAAGAATCGATTGCCTTTGTGCCTGGAACGCCGATATGGCAAATGCGGCAAATCGTCGATACCCATCCCGCTTTAGAACACCAAACCAAGGGGCTGAGTTCCGCGGCATTCTCGAAAGCAGTTGGTTTAAGTCATGCCAATGCAGAAGGACTCTTTTTTCCTGATACCTACGTGTTTGATCCCGGTGAAAGCGACCTCGCCATCTACCGCCGTGCTGCAGATGCAATGCAGAAAAATCTGGCAAAGGCCTGGAGCAAGGTACAGAGCACAAGCGTGCTAAAGACACCATACGACTTGCTGATATTGGCTTCGATCATTGAAAAAGAAACCGGCAAAGCCAGTGAGCGCGCGCAAATTTCCGCAGTGTTTCACAATCGCCTGAAAATAGGGATGCGCTTACAAACTGACCCTACGGTGATTTATGGTGTCGGCCCGCAATTTGATGGCAATCTGCGTAAAGTAGATCTTCGCCGCGACAGTCCATACAATACCTATATGCATGCCGGCTTACCTCCTACCCCGATTGCGATTCCCAGTATGGAATCCCTACTTGCTGCAGCCAACCCTGCAAAAAGCGATGCCCTGTATTTTGTTGCCAAGGGCGATGGTAGTAGCTATTTCTCTAAAACACTGGCTGAGCATAAAAAAGCCGTTGACCAATATCAGCGCTCCATTAAAGTGCCAGCAAAGAGACCATCGCCGTAATGGATGCCCCGATGAATATGAACGAGCCTGGATTTTTTATTAGCTTTGAGGGCATCGATGGTGCCGGAAAAAGCACGCACATCACCTCTTATTGTGAGCTACTCAAAAAGCGCTTTCCAGATCGTACGATTATTGTCACGCGTGAACCGGGCGGTACTGCGTTAGGCGAGCAATTGAGGTCACTGTTATTAGAGGCACCGATGCATTTGGAAACAGAAGCCTTGCTCATGTTTGCCGCGCGCCGTGAGCATCTAGCGCAAGTGATTAAGCCTGCTTTTGCAGCCGGGCATATTGTGGTGTCGGACCGCTTTACCGACGCTAGTTTTGCCTATCAAGGCGGCGGACGCGGACTCTCGATTGAGAAACTCAATGCACTAGAGCAGTGGGTGCAAATGCAAAGCGATGGGCACTTATTGCAACCGAATATTACTTTTTTGTTTGACTTGCCGGGAGCGGTAGCCGAAGCGCGCCGCTCCAAAGCCCGCACTCCCGATAAATTTGAGCGACTTGATCTGGCTTTCTTTGAGCGGGTTAGGCAGGAATACCTGCGCAGAGCCAAGGCAGACCCAGACCGTTTTGTGCTAGTTGATGCTACTCAAACGCAAGAGGCCATTTGGGATTTTTTAAGCCAATCCCCCTTAGCGATTCGATGATTGCGCCTTGGTTACAGCCGCAGTGGGATAGCATTGATTTAGTAGCTTGCCCGAATGCATTACTGCTGCATGGGCAGGCGGGTATCGGTAAAGCGGATTTTGCACTGACGCTGGCCAAAGCCCTGCTATGCGAGGCATCACCAAATAGCAACAATAAGCCCTGCAATTGCTGTGAGGCATGCCGCTGGTTTGATACCGGCAATCATCCCGACTTTGTTGCACTGGTTCCAGAGACGCACCGCCGCTTTATGCCCAATGAGGCGCTCGAGGGAGCCGATGGCGATCCATCGCCCGCCAAGAAAGCAAAACTACTGCGCGATGAAGAGGGCGATTCTGCTGAAAAAAAAGAGAAGAAGAACATTGCCATTGAAGAGGCCCGATCAGCCATTGAAGGCTTAGCAATCGGCACGCATCGCGGTGGTAATCGCGTTGTCTTGGTCTACCCATTAGAGTCACTGCGACCAGATGCGGCCAATACCTTATTAAAGTCCTTAGAAGAACCGCCTAGCAGTACTATTTTTATATTGGTTACAAGCCGCCTTGATCGTGTCTTACCGACCATTCGCTCCCGTTGCCGTTTAATTGCTCTGCCACCACCCGATCGAGCAACTGGCCTCGCATGGCTTCGTCAGGAAATTGCAGACCGCCCCGAGCTAACGGTTTCAAACGACGAACTTGAAACCATCTTTTATGAGCAGGGCGGGGCGCCCTGTGCGACCTTGGATTTTCTATCGGCCAAGCAAGATCAAAACGAGAAGGATGAGCTTTTTATTTCGATTCAGGCCTCCCGCTATTTATTGCAAGGCCTATCCCAGGGAGTTCGTATCGATTGGCTGGATGTGGCCGAAAAAACCCACAAGGCATCGTTTGCAGTATTACTCGCCTCGATGCAGCGTTGGTTAGCCGACCTTCAAAGCAGCGCGCAGGCCGATGCCGTGCGCTTTTATCCCAAGCATGCTGGAACGATTGCGGTTTTAGCAAAACAGGTGCGCATCGAAAAGTTATTGCGCCTTTGGAAAGGGGTCACCCAAGCGCGCCGCCATGAAAACCACCCATTGGCTACCCGCATTCAGCTTGAGTCCCTACTAATGCAATACCAGCAGATTTTTGGCGATTGATATCCCAAACTTTTGGGTCTATTAGCCGAGGAAGGCGCTGGCGATTAAAATAGAACGATGTTCATTGATTCCCATTGCCACCTTGATTTTCCAGAGTATCGCGAGCGCTTACCCGAAGTCCTTGCCAATATGGCGACCGCCCAGGTTAGCCATGCACTCTGCATCTCGGTCGATCTCCCTGACTTTCCATTGGTGCGGCAATTGGCTGAAGCCCATCCCCATTTGTATGCCTCGGTTGGCGTGCATCCCGATTACGAAGATACCCCAGAGCCGACTGTCGATTTTTTAGTCGAGGCAGCAAAGCACCCCAAAGTCATTGCGATTGGGGAAACTGGGCTAGATTACTACCGGATGGCCGACCGGGCATATGCCGATATGGAGTGGCAGCGTACCCGATTTCGGACGCATATTCGAGCAGCAATTGAGTCGGGTTGCCCCTTAATCATCCATACCCGTTCAGCCTCGGAAGACACCATACGGATCCTCAAAGAAGAGGGCGCTGATCGTATTGGCGGGGTAATGCACTGCTTTACTGAAAGCCTGAATGTGGCAAAGCAGGCCATTGATTTGGGCTTCTATATCTCCTTTTCCGGCATTGTGACCTTTAAAAGTGCAAAAGACTTACAGGAGACTTGCCGGCAGGTGCCTTTAGAGCGCATGCTGATTGAGACGGATTCGCCGTACTTAGCACCCATGCCGCACCGGGGCAAGACCAATGAACCCGCTTGGGTCTCCCATGTGGCTGGCTTTATCGCTGATCTGAAGGGCGTTTCTGTAGATACCATTGCAGACCATACAACACGTAATTTTTTCCAATGTTTTCAAGTAAATAGAGAATTAAAATGACTTTGAATCTGAAGTATATTCAGGCCCTTCCTAGGATCCTGGGCATCGCATTTGTATCGCTTAGTGCCGTGCCGCATTGGGCAACGGCACAAACCGATTCGCAGATCGCCGCCATTACCAAAGCAGCCAAGTTTGACGACGTTCGTGAAGTCAAGACCATGATTGATAAGGGCATGAGCCCCAATCAAAAGGATCCGCGCGGCATGCCTATTTTGATGGTTGCCATTCAAGAAAACTCCGTAAAAACAGTAGATTACCTGATTAATGCCAAAGACATTGACCTCAATCAGCCCAATATCACGGACGAAACGCCGCTCATGTTTGCGGCCTTGTACGGTCAATTAGCAGAGGTGAAGGTCTTGGTTGATCAGAAACAAGTCCCTGTTAATAGGCCTGGCTGGACGCCGCTGCATTACGCCTGCACCAATGGTCACGTTGAGATTGCCGCTTTTCTATTGGATAAAGGCGCTGCAGTCGATGCTCGCAGTCCTAATGAAACTACACCATTAATGATGGCTATACGGGCTGGCAACATTCAGTTAGCCCGCCTTTTATTAGATCGCGGTGCTGATATTCGGTTACGCAATCAGCAAGGCTATTCGGCCATTGACGCGGCAGAGCTGTTTAACCAAGAAGAAATACAAAAGGGCTTAAGAGCCCGCTGGCAAAAGCTTTACAACGAACCATACCCTGGTGGTCCTAAATCATAATTGCGTATAATCATTATTATGTCAAATAAGATAGATAAGTCATTTTAGGGATACGCATGGCCACTGAAAAGACTGCTACCTTACCCTCTCTGCCCGAGCTATTGCAGCAACTCCAGCTGGACATTGGCGACAACGTTGAGCTGTATTTGATTCTGGCCTTTATGGCGGTCATGCTCACCACCCATGGCGTAGCTGTTTTGGTGATCGCCAGCGTATTTCATAGGATAGACCGCTTCCTCAAATCAATACCGTATCTAGCCGGTGGCAGCTTCATATCGTATTTTATTGCGATCCTGCTCATCATCATGACCCACATCCTTGAAATCGTGGCATGGACCTACGTCTTAGTAGCCTTTTCTGTCTTTCCAAGTATCACGCAGACCTTTTATTTCGTTGGAGAGATGTATACGACCTTGGGTTTCGGCAATTACCCCTTAAATAGCGCTTGGCAAGTATTGCCTATTTTGATCTCTTTTTCAGGTGTTTTTTCGGTGTCCATGTCGGGCGCAGCCCTGTATTCGATGATGGGATCGTTGCTTAGTCGGAAGTCCGAGCCAGCGGCGCCTTCTGCTTAAAAACCAGCTCAAACACCCTGCCATTCGCCTCCGTTGTCCGAATGCGACCAGGTAACCAGTCAAGATCGCGTACCAACCACAAATCGACGCGCCGTTTGAACTTATTGCTGGGGCGATCGAGTAATTCATAGTGACGTAGGGTGGTTACGCCCATGCTCGGCACAGCATCGGAAACAAGCTCGCCATAGCTTTTAAATTGCCAAGGCTCAATCATGTCAAAGCTGGCTACTGGTATCGACCGGATGGTGCCCGCTTCATCAATTTTGCCGTCACCATTGAGGAGTGAAGCAAATTGAAAAATCAGGCTAAATCGATCCTGGGTGCCTGGAGGTATCGGCGGAGAAAAATCCATCTTCTCAGAAAAAAACATTACTGGACCGCCCTGCGCATTGCGCTCAAAACGGGAAAATCGCGGGGGATTTTTACCGCGCTGTGCCCAATATATGGAGGGCGCTAAACCATAGGCATCAATCTTGCCTCTAGACTCGAAGATAAATGGACCCACAAAAGCGTAAGGAATCGTGATCGATAAGGCATACCCCGAGTCATCTGCAGCCCATTTGATTTCGCCGGTTTGCACTTGCTGCCCGTCGACATAGGCGTCGTAATACAACAAGGCAGATTCAGGAAGCCGAAAGGCCACCCCATCTTGCTCGGCTAGACCATTGCCCTGCTCTATTGAAGCGCCCTCTGGAGATCCATCTGGGCTACCTGGTTCACCGGTGGTATTGCCAGGCTCTGGCACTGCTTTTTTTGCTGAACGGGCCATCTTGATTTTCTTGACCGGCTCTTCTTTTAGAATCGCAACAAAGGGGGTTTCCTGCGGGGGAGCAATCAGCGAGCCAGTGGGCAACAGCCACAACCAAAAAAATAAAACGAGGTGTGCGACTAAGGACAGCACCAAGGCTGCCAACAGAATCCACAGCGGCTTAAAACGACTTAGGACTGCTCCCAGAACAATCCTTCCAGCAAGCGGCTATTTTTGGGTAAGTTTGCGGCCAAAAAGTCCATTTGATCTGCCAGAATATTTCTGCCTTTCAGAATCATGTCTTCATAGAGACTTGGCACATAGGGCGCATAGAGCAAACTCATCTTTGCTACCTCAGGTGTACGGTTACCTTTGCGTTGATTGCATGGCCTGCAAGAAACAACCAAATTCATCCAGGTGTATTTGCCGCCACGGCTATTGGGAATAATGTGTTCGGCTTCAGCATCGTTTTCGGTAATGCGTTCGCCACAATAGGCGCACAGCCCACGATCACGGCGGTATAACTTACGCTTAGTAATGCCTGGTACAACATCAAATAGATTAATGCGTGCAGAGCCTTTGACGGCCACAATGGAGTGCAGCTCAATGATCGATTGTCTGCCAGTGGCACGCGAAATACCGCCGCGCATGACTGCAATGGGATCGCCCAGCGTCCAAAGCACGCTGTGATCTGCATACTGTTTCGTCGCTTCTTCCGCGTTAATCCAGCATTGTGGAATACCGCCAGCGTCTAGCTTCAAGATGCTCAGCACAACCACCCCTCTCTCTGTAACGGCATAAATCATCGCATTACTGCATGACAACCATCTTACAGAAAATTATGGGGGCGATCAACGCACCGCAATTGACCCTTCACGGCAATAATTGGGCTATCCCATGGGATTTGCTTACTCAATGCGATCGCGGCAAATCCATTCGGAACGCTGCCATTCACCCTGCTTTTCAGCAAAGACCAGCCAAATAAAAAATGTTTTCAAGGTTTGCATGATGCACTCCGGTTCTGCGCTTATGCGCTAATTAGTCCAAAGTGCAGTATGTCAAGCTAGAAGCTCATGAAATGAGCCTACAAAATTAATCGCAAGCGAAACGGATTACCGCATCCAGGTAATCGCTGTAATTGCGAATGCCGTGGTCGCTACCTTCAATAATGATCTGCTGGGCACCTGAATAAAAAGCGGCCATCTCCCGCCAGTCGAGCAATTCATCGCCGATGGCAGCCAAGAGTAAATAGCGCTCAGGGAGCGTAATGGATTCGACCTGCATACGATTGAGCTCATCAATGTATTCAGCCCGAAAGTCAAAAGGCTCTTCGCTGTCGTAAGCCGTCATCATGCCTACATGGGGCGCCAGCTCACGCCCCGCCCTCACAGCCGGATTTAATGCGATGCCCTTGCAACCATAGCGCTCTGCAAGGTAGTTGGTATAAAAACCGCCTAAAGAAGAGCCAATTACGGTTAATTTATCCGCCTTGGCGGTATCGATGTGACGCTCAACCATGTCCATGGACTTGCGTGGGGAAGCGAGTAATTGCGGGCAATACCATTCGATTGCGGCGCCCTGCTCCACGCGATGCACGATGGCATCGCCAGTCATCCGGGCTTTACTCGAGCGTGGGGAGGAACGAAAGCCGTGAAGGTAAACAACCAGTAGTGAATTCATGCCACTTATTATGCAACCGAATCCAATACTGGTTTAAGTCAAACTCGTACGAATTGACTAGGCCTTTTGACCAATCTCGAAATTAGCCAGTTTTTCTAAGGCACGCACCATTGCGGAATGATCCCAAGCTTTGCCGCCATGGGCTGAGCAGGAGTTAAACAACTCTTGGGCAGTGGCGGTATTGGGCAAAGAAACCCCCAATGCACGTGCGCTGTTGAGCGCTAGATTTAAATCCTTCTGATGCAACTCAATCCGAAATCCAGGATCAAAGGTGCGCTTGACCATACGCTCACCATGCACTTCTAAAATTTTAGAGCTTGCAAAGCCACCCATCAATGCCTGGCGTACTTTTGCAGGATCAGCACCGGCTTTCGCCGCAAACAAGAGTGCCTCAGCAACCGCCTCAATATTTAGGGCCACAATAATCTGGTTGGCCACTTTAGCCGTTTGACCATCGCCATTACCACCGACTAGATTAATGTTCTTACCCATTAATTCGAAAATGGGCTTAACGCGCGCAAAGACGGCTTCATCGCCGCCGAGCATGATCGAAAGGGTTGCATTTTTTGCGCCTACCTCACCGCCAGAGACTGGTGCATCCAGATAATCAGCGCCTAATGCATTAATTCGCTTTGCAAATTCTTTGGTTGCAATCGGCGATATGGAGCTCATGTCGACCACAACTTTGCCCTTACCACCATTCACTAAGCCGCTGGCAATTCCCTTATCACCAAACAGAACGCGCTCGACATCGGGGGTATCTGGAACCATCGTAAAAATGATGTCGGCTTTTTCCGCAACTTCAGCCGGGCTTGCGCATTGAATTGCAGCTGATTTTGCAATAGCCTCTGGAACATTGCTGCGTGTATTGACATAAACCGTATGGCCTGCAGCAACTAAATGCCCAGCCATGGGCGCGCCCATAATACCAAGACCGACGAAACCGAGTTTGAGTTGTGACATAGTAGTTATCCTATTTGAAGTGTTGGATTTTTATTATTTATTAAGAAGCAAGACCAGCAGCTGCGATTGAGATGCGTACCGGCTTATGCAAAATGCTTATACCAACCTAAACCAGCTTCTGTCGTTGCTGCGGGTTTGTATTCACAACCAATCCAGCCCGCATAACCAATGCGATCGAGCATGGCAAAGATATAAGCGTAATTGATTTCACCGGTGCCAGGCTCGTTGCGGCCAGGATTATCAGCAAGCTGAATATGGGCAATTTTAGTCAGGTGCTTTTGAATGGAATTGGCAAGCTCACCCTCCATGCGCTGTGCATGGTAAATGTCGTACTGCAAAAACAGATTATCAGAGCCAACCTCAGTAATGATGTCAATGGCTTGCTGCGTTCCGGATAAGAAGAAGCCTGGAATATCAAAGGTATTGATGGGCTCAATCAGAAGCTTGATATTGGCCTTTTTCAGCTCAGCGGCAGCGTACTTTAGGTTATCAATAAACGTAGTACGCAATACATTATGAGCAACGCCTTCCGGCACTTTTCCGGCCAAGCA
>CAWUTW010000063.1:0-7651 GCA_963925585.1 uncultured Polynucleobacter sp.
CCATTGCTGACCCGGCTGAATTATCGGTATCTGCTCTGACTCTCGCCAAGCAGATGACCAGGTCAGGTATACCCGTCGCGGTAGTTTCTCAACATCAACATCTACCCCTCGCGGTAAGCGCGTGTAATTTGCAATCACAAATGCAAATGTAGCGCCTTGATGATCACCCCGCGGTAAACCATCGACTCGCCCTTCAATCTGTAGATCGGCTCCTTCCAGCGCTACCGGAAATTCATATTGCAAGCGTTCCTGAACAAAATACAGACTCCAAGCTAAGCCAGCTAAAGCGCACAAGAGGTGGATGGCTACTTTGCGCAGGAGTGCGACCGGAATGAGCAGTAATGATGCAGCTGCCATCAATGCCGTAGCGGTCATCAGCAGCCCATTGGCTGGCAGTGTTGAAAATAAAAAGGGAAGCGCTCCCCCGGCGATCCACGCCGTCATTGCATAGCGCAAGGGAATTATTTACTGTTAAGTGGATTGAGGGTTGCCGACCAACGCGGCAGCGCGGTCAGCGCGTTACCCCACGTTGCCGCAGCAAAAGCAGCGACGTCCATCTGCCGTAAGTTGGCGAGTTCAGTCCCAATCCGTGGAATGAATTGGGGTGCATTATGCGCTATCCCCTCCTCGCGCAACCACGCCGGCGGAATATCCGGTGCATCGGTTTCGGTCACTATGCTGGTGAGCGGCAATTGTGTAACGAGGCGACGAATCTGCAATGCACGGGTATACGTTGCAGCGCCACCAAAACCCAACTTAAACCCCAATTGAATAAATTGCTCTGCCTGCTGCATGCTGCCATTAAATGCATGGGCAATTCCACTGCGAATCCGGCGCTGACGTAAGGCCTTTAAGATCGCATCTTGCGAACGCCGTACGTGCATTACTACTGGTAAGTCATGGGCCTGTGCTAAATCCAATTGCTGCTCAAAAAAATAGGCTTGGCGTGTGCGATCGAGCCCTTCCACAAAATAATCAAGGCCAATCTCACCAATACCCACGAAACGGGGATCATGGAGTGCTGTTTCAACTTCGACGGCCAGTAAATCGAGGTCGGCTTGAGTAGATTGCTCAACATACAGGGGGTGGATGCCGAGGGTATAAACCAAGCCCGGCATCACTGCAGCATGTTGTGCTACGAGCTTTTGGATGTTGGCTGCATCGCTAGCCTTGACTGCCGGCAGTAATATGCCTTGCACCTGATTTTTTGCAGCAGCCTCAATAACTCGGCCTAAATGGGATACGAATTCAGGGGCGTCGAGATGGCAATGGGTATCAAGCCACATGCCTTAGTTAGCCTCGATGGGAATCGGATTTAAGGTGCCGTGGTCCAGTCGCAAGATGCGATCGCAGCGGCGCGCCCGAATGGGGTCGTGGGTGACGATCACAAATGCTGTCCCCTGCTCTCTCGCCACATCCAACATCAAATCAAACACGCTATCGGCAGTCTCGGTATCCAAGTTACCTGTTGGCTCATCCGCCAGAACGCAGGCAGGATTACCAACCAAGGCCCGTGCTACTGCAACGCGTTGGCGCTCACCACCAGAAAGCTCGCCTGGGGTATGCATCACCCGCTTTTGCAAACCAACAGCGGTCAGCATGCTATGGGCTCGCTCAAGCGATTCGTCTTTACTTAATCCTCGAATGCGCAGTGGTAAAGCCACGTTTTCAGCCGCCGTGAATTCATCTAAGAGGTGATGAAATTGATAAATAAAGCCCAGGTATTGATTGCGTAAGCGATCTAAGGCGGAGACCGAGAGATAACTTAAGTCTGAGCCCGCTAAGGTCACTTGGCCTGCGCTCGGCGCATCTAAGCCACCCAGCAAATGCAATAAGGTACTTTTACCCGAGCCAGACGCGCCCACAATTGCCACTTTCTCCGACTGCGCCACATCAAAATCAATCGCCTTCAGTACTTCGACCGCAGTTGTACCCTTGCCATAGGTCTTGGCAAGACCACGTGCGCTCAAAACCAATGCGTAATCACTCATAACGCAATGCCTCCGCAGGCTGCACTTTTGCCGCGCGGCGGCTGGGGTAGAGCGTAGCCAATACAGAGAGACCGAATGCCATGAAGCCTACTGTTAGGACATCATTCACGCGCACGTCGGATGGCAACTGACTAATAAAGTAAATGTCGCGTGGTAAAAATTGCACACGGAAGATGGCTTCAATCGTTGGCACAATTACATCGATGTTGAGCGCCACCAGTAAACCCAGTCCAACACCGCCGAGCGAACCCAGCAAACCAATCGCCAAGCCCTGAATTAAAAAGATCCGCTGGATTAAACCCGGGCTTGCCCCCATAGTTCTCAAAATGGCGATATCGGCCTGCTTCTCATTGACGGTCATCACCAAGGTCGAAACCAAGTTAAACGCAGCGACCGCAATAATGAGCGTCAGAATAATGAACATCATTTTCTTTTCAGTCTGCACTGCTGCAAACCAATTGCGGTTGGAGCGCGACCAGTCGGTTACCCATAAAGCCTGCGGCACTAAGCTAGCCAATTGATTGGCAATTTGCGGGGCACGTTGCATGTCATCCACCTTAACGCGCAAGCCAGACGGGTCGCGCAAGCGCAACAAGGCTGCGGCGTCTTGCCAATGCAAAATAGCCAAAGAACTATCGTATTCATAGTGACCACTGTCGACCACGCCCACCACATTGAGTGCGCGCATCCGCGGCATTACTCCCGCTGGCGTCAAATCACCTTCTGGAACAATTAAGTTGACACGATCGCCTACACGGACACCGAGCATATTGGCCAACTGCGCTCCCAGCACCACGCCAAAACTTCCAGGGCGCAGATCTGTAATCTCACCTGCCACAAATTGCTTGGGCAAATCCGATACCAGACCTTCTTCAGTCGGCGATACGCCGCGCACGGCAACCCCGCGCATCACCTCGCCCCGGCTAAGCAAGCCTTGGGAACTGACCATGGGCGCCACACCAAGGACATGGGGCTGAGTGGCCACCTTCGCTGAAAGAGTTTGCCAATCGGCAAGACCATCCGGGACAGTAATTTCAATATGGGAGAGCACCGAGAGCATGCGATCGCGTACTTCTTTCTGGAAGCCATTCATCACCGACAGCACGACGATGAGGGCTGCAACCCCAAGGGCAATTCCTGCAGTCGATATCCCGGAGATAAAGGACAGGAAGCCATCGCGCTTGCCTACCGCTTTACTGCGCCGTGAACGGGTATACCGCAGGCCGATTTCCAGTTCGATGGGGAGTTTAAACATGCCCTTAGTTTAGTGAATAGTGACGCCCTAGCTGGAGAAATGGGTAAATGCCACCTAAAATCAGAAGAATGACAACAAAAAGACAATTTACCCTCCTTCTATCGGGTGACGATGCTGTAGCCGACTCCTTACAGACCGCCCCCACACGGGGCTTGCCACATGAGCGTTTTTTGCTCGGTGATACCGTGCCCGCAGCCCCATTTGCATTGCTTGGACTACAAGGCGGCACTATTGACTCTAATACCGTGTTCGCCTGTATACAGCCAGTTCACCTGCACGCCACCCGCGACCATTTGGTGTTAATGCACCCAGATCACATTCCACTCACCGCCATAGAGTCAGCCGCCTTACTCGCAGAGGCACAGCCCCTACTTCAGGATGAATTCAAGGTCGACGTTATTGCAGCCGATTCGCACTACTGGTTTATAAACCCAGCCCACTTTGCCAGCCTAGCAACCCACTCAGTCGATCAGGCGCATGGCCGCAATATCGATTGGTGGTTACCGCGTGACACCACGGAAGCAGGCAGGGCCCGCGCTTGGCGTAAATTGCAAAATGAGATTCAGATGCTGTGGCACATTAGCTCGGTTAACGAAACACGCCAGGCCAATGGTCAGCCTGCCATCAATTCGATTTGGATTAGTGGCATTGGCTCTATTCGCGATTTACAGGCTCCGGATAGTATTCGCATGGCAAGCCAGATCATCACAGACCATCCGGTTTTAAAAGGGCTGGCTATCCATCTCCATATTCCTCATCAACGTGACGTCACTGCCGATACCCTTGTTGGCGGGTTTGCCTGGCTCGCCGATCCGGCTGCCATTTGGCCGATGCTGCAATCTGCCTTGCTGGATGAAGCACTCGACGAACTCGAGTTGATTGACTTTCCGAATGGCCTGCTGCGTAAACGCACCATTCAAAAGAGCGATGTCAAAAGAGGGTCATGGGCCTTTTGGCGCGCCCCCACATTACTAAGCTGGCAAGAAATAATGGAGTCCAAAACGGTATGATTGAGTCCGTCTTTCGGCAGCGCGACTATTCGATAGAAGCGGCAGACGCTCTAAGTAGCGGGGGACTGCATCCCCTACTGGCCAGACTCTATGCCGCTCGGGGTGTATCCAATACCAATCAACTCGCCTTGGAGCTCAAGCATTTAATCTCGCCAGCGCAGTTAAGCCAGTGCCTTTCGACCGCATCCATTCTTGCAGACGCGCTGGAAGCAAAGAAGCCAATACTGGTCGTCGCAGACTATGACTGCGATGGCGCCACCGCTTGCGCCGTCGCTGTGCGTGGCCTGCGTTTACTGGGTGGCCAGAATACGAATATTCATTTTTTAGTGCCCAATCGCTTTACGATGGGCTACGGCCTCACACCCGAAGTGGTGGATCTTGCCGCCACACAAAAACCTAAGCCAGAAATTTTGATTACAGTAGATAACGGCATTGCCAGCGATGCTGGTGTACAGCGCGCGCGTGAATTAGGCATGGAAGTCATCATCACAGATCACCACCTGCCAGGCGACTGCACACCCAAAGCACTGGCAATCGTCAATCCAAACCAAACGGGTTGCGACTTTCCCAGCAAAGCATTAGCTGGCGTTGGCGTGGTGTTTTATCTCCTGATTGCCTTGCGCGCCGAACTTAGGCAGCGTGGCACCTTCACCGCAGATACACAACCCAAGATTGAAAATTTGCTCGACTTGGTTGCCTTGGGAACCGTGGCCGATGTTGCGCAGCTGGACTACAACAACCGTATTTTGGTTGCCAATGGCCTACGGCGCATGCGACAGAACATTGGGCAGCCAGGCATTGCAGCCCTTTTCAGTGTCGCGGGTCGCGATATTCGCAAAGCTACAGCCGGTGATTTAGGTTTCGCCATTGGTCCCAGGCTTAATGCGGCTGGGCGCCTAGCCGATATGACCTTGGGAATTCAATTGCTATTAGCAGACGATGCCGATGTCGCCCTGCGCGTCGCCCAAGAGCTCGATCGCATTAACCGGGAACGCCGGGTAATTGAGGGTGGCATGCAAGAAGCGGCATTAGGGCATTTAGCGGGGGAGCAATTGGATGGCCTTGCAGCAGCCCGTTCTGCCCTATGCCTGTGGAATGCCAACTGGCATCAAGGCGTAGTCGGCATTGTTGCCTCTCGACTCAAAGAACGCTTCAATTGCCCCGCCATCGTATTTGCCCCGGCCGATACGGAAGATGTGCAGTCGCAATTGCGTGGATCGGGTCGCTCGATTAGCGGCTTTCATCTACGGGATGCATTGGATTTGGTTTCTAAGCGTGAGCCTGGCCTCATTCTCAAATTTGGTGGTCATGCTATGGCAGCCGGCCTGACGATTGATCAAGTCAATTTTGCCCGCTTTGACGCCTGCTTTCAGGCGGTTGCCGATGAATTACTCGACGATGCCCTTCTGGCCAGACAGTACATTCACGATGGCAGCCTGCGCCCCAATGAATTGACTGCAGAGATAGGCGACCTCTTAGCGGAGGAGCTGTGGGGCCAAGGCTTCCCGCAGCCAGTCTTTTATGGTGAATTTGAAGTGATTAGCCAGGCCTTAATGAAAGAAAAGCACCTGCGACTGCAACTGAGGATGCTCGGTAGCGCCCCAGGGGATAAGCCAGTGGGTGCGGTATGGTTTAACCATACCCAGAACCTGCCAGCGCGGGCGCATTTGGCTTACCGCTTGGTTGCCGATCGGTTCGGCGGTCAAACACGGGTACAACTCATGATTGAGGCCTTGGATGAGCCGAGCGGGACGGATGCCTAAAGGCGGCTTGACTTTATAATCAGGAGCATGGAAGCCGAACAACTCAACCTCATCTCTAATACCCTTCACGATTTGCTCGAACGCGAGCAAGCACTCCGGGGGTATCTTTGACTACGACGTCAAGTCACGTCGCCTAACCGAAGTTAATTCCATCCTGGAAGATCCCACCATTTGGGACGACCAAAAACGAGCTCAGGCACTCGGCAAAGAAAAAAAATTATTGGATGGGGTAGTCTCTACTCTGACCAATCTCAATACGAATATCACGGGCGCCCTCGAATTATTTGAGATAGCCAAAGACGAAGCTGATTTTGATACGCTTTCTGCGATTGAAGTGGACACCGATGGTTACAGTAAAACTATTGCAGACCTCGAGTTTCGTCGCATGTTTCACAATGAGATGGATCCCTGCAATTGCTTTATTGACATTCAGGCGGGTGCCGGTGGAACCGAGGCCTGTGATTGGGCGAGCATGCTGTTTCGCCAGTACCTCAAGTACTGTGAACGCAAAGGCTACAAAACCGAAATTCTGGAAGAATCCGATGGTGATGTAGCTGGCATTAAGAGCGCCACCATCAAGATTGATGGGGAGTACGCCTATGGTCACCTCCGCTCCGAGACTGGGGTGCATCGATTGGTCCGTAAATCCCCATTTGATTCATCCGGCGGTCGCCACACCTCCTTTGCCAGCATCTACGTTTACCCTGAAATCGATGACTCAATTGAGATCGACGTCAATCCAGCCGACATTCGAACCGATACCTACCGCGCTTCGGGTGCCGGCGGTCAGCACATTAATAAAACCGATTCTGCCGTACGCCTTACCCACTTACCAACCGGGATTGTGGTGCAATGCCAAAATGACCGAAGCCAGCACCGCAATCGCGCTGAGGCCATGACCATGCTGAAGTCACGCCTGTATGAACACGAGATGCAAAAACGCCGCATCGAGCAAGATAAGTTAGAGGCCAATAAAACCGATGTGGGTTGGGGCCATCAAATTCGATCGTACGTTTTAGATCAAAGCCGGATTAAAGATTTGCGCACCAACGTTGAGATTTCCAATACCCAAAAAGTATTGGATGGCGATCTCGATGCCTTTATTGAAGCCAGCCTGAAGCAAGGCGTTTAATTACTCTGATTAGCCCAAACCCCATGAACGATAAAACCCAAACCCAAGACAATGCGCCGGAAGTACCGGATGAAAACCACATCATCGCCGAGCGCCGTGAAAAGTTAGCGCAGCTACGTGCTAAAGGCGTTGCATTTCCGAACGACTTTGTCCCGACACATCATGCAGCCGATCTACATGCGCATTACGATGGCTTCAATAAAGAAGAGTTGGCTGCGAAGAAGGTCATGGTTAAGGTGGCTGGACGCATGGTTCTAAAGCGCGTGATGGGTAAAGCCAGTTTCGCGACGATTCAAGACCGCACCGGGCAAATTCAGTTTTACATTAGCGATGAAATCAGCGGTACTGATATCCACAATGCATTCAAGCACTGGGACATGGGTGACTTCATTGCAGCTGAGGGGCACTTGTTTAAAACCAATAAGGGCGAACTCTCGGTGGAGTGCAGCAGCTTGCGACTCCTCACTAAATCGCTGCGCCCCCTGCCAGATAAGTTTCAT
>CAWUTW010000064.1:0-9516 GCA_963925585.1 uncultured Polynucleobacter sp.
CCAATAGGGTAGGTTTAGTAGGGGCTTGTGCTTGAGCTGGGCCGATTAAGGTCAGCCCGAGTAAAATGGTGGCAATGCAAAATTTCAAACAATATTCCTTATGAGCAATCGATCGGTCGTGCTGCACGCTCTGCAGCTGGGTAAGGCGGTCCAGACCAGCGATGGACAGCTTACTATTTTGCATGACATTTCATTTAGCGTCTGCGCCGGAGAAAGCGTGGCGATTGTGGGTGCATCGGGCTCAGGAAAAAGTACCTTACTGAGCATACTTGCTGGTCTTGATACGCCATCCAGCGGCGTTATTGAGCTTATTGGTGAAAACCTCGCCCAGTTAAGCGAAGACGGCCGGGCCCAACTCCGCGGCAAACACGTTGGTTTTGTATTTCAGTCTTTTCAGCTGATACCGCACCTCAGCGCGCTAGAGAACGTGATGTTACCCTTGGAGCTGCGGGGCGTATCGCTCAGCGATGCTCGGGAGCAAGCGTACTATTGGCTCGATAAAGTCGGCTTAAGCGCGCGGCTCAATCACTTCCAAAAAACCTTATCGGGTGGTGAGCAGCAGCGCGTTGCCTTAGCTCGCGCGTTTGTCGGTAAGCCAGCTATTTTGTTTGCGGATGAACCTACTGGTAGCTTAGATCAGGCCAGTGGTGGCAGGGTCATTGACCTCTTATTTGATCTAAACCAGGCCAATGGGTCGACCCTGATTTTAGTAACCCACGATGCCGTTTTGGCGGAGCGCTGTGCTCGCCAGCTACACCTACAAGCCGGAGTCTTACTGGCCGAGTAAAAATACGGGGTTTTTGAGTCCAAACCTTATAATTACGGCATGTCTTTTTTCCGTTGTTTGCCTGGGGCCGATGCCCTCTCAGCCTTCCGCCAACAGCGGCTTTTGGCTTCGCTCGCAGAGCAGGGCATTCTTCTTACGGCCATACAAGCGCAATACCTGCATTTCGTATGGTCCGATTCAGCACTTAGCGATACCCAGCTTGAGGTTTTAGAGGATCTCTTGACGTATGGCGAGCCCTTCACCGCATTAGAGCCAAAAGCAGGGTGGTTAGCTAGTCTAGGTAAATCCCCGCAACCATCGCAGGCCATTGCCATTCCCCGCTTTGGCACAGTCTCGCCCTGGGCTAGCAAAGCAACCGATATCGCCCATCAATGCGGGCTACCGCTGTTGCGTATTGAGCGCGGTATTCAATACACCTGGGTTGCTCAAAGTAACTTAAGTACACAAGAGCAGCAAACAGTATTGGCCGCCTTGCATGACCGCATGACGGAAACCGTCGTTGATTCGGTTGATGCGATAGCGCCCCTTTATCAAACCTTAGAAGATCGTCCGTTGCTGCGGATACCGGTGATGGCTGAGGGCGAAGTTGCTTTAGAAAAAGCCAATGTCGAGTTAGGCCTTGCACTATCGGAAGACGAAATTACTTATCTTGCGGAAAACTTTAAACGCCTTGGTCGTGATCCCAGCGATGTTGAGCTCATCATGTTTGCGCAGGCTAATAGCGAACATTGCCGCCACAAAATCTTCAATGCTTCATGGACAATTGATGGCAAAGAGCAGGATATTTCTTTATTTGGGATGATTCGCAATACCCATCGTCTGCAACCCAAAGGCACCATCGTTGCCTACTCCGATAACTCGGCCGTCATGGAGGGTTGCGAAGCACAAACCTGGGCCCCACAAGGCGCTAATCAGCGCTACCAAAAAGAGCAGCGGCTGACCCATACCTTGATGAAGGTGGAGACGCACAACCATCCCACAGCGATCGCTCCCTTTTCTGGGGCGTCCACCGGCGCCGGCGGAGAGATACGGGACGAAGGCGCCACCGGCATTGGCGGAAGACCCAAAGCCGGTCTCACCGGTTTTTCCGTTTCAAACCTAAACTTACCCGCGAGCAATTTACCGTGGGAAGTTCCGCACTATGGCAAGCCGGGCCGGATTGCCTCGCCACTGCAAATCATGATCGAGGGGCCGCTGGGCGGCGCTTCCTTTAATAATGAATTCGGGCGCCCGATTCTGGGTGGCTATTTCCGCGTATTTGAGCAAACTATCAATGGCGTGCGCCATGGCTATCACAAGCCCATCATGATTGCCGGTGGCATTGGCAACATTGATGCGATCCATACGGCTAAAAAAGAAATTAAAGCAGGGCACTTGCTGGTTCAGTTGGGCGGTCCTGGTACGCGCATCGGCATGGGCGGCGGCACTGCCAGCTCGATGGCAACCGGCAGCAATGCCGCTGATTTGGATTTCAATTCAGTGCAGCGGGGTAACCCCGAAATCGAACGACGTGCGCAAGAAGTGATTAATGCTTGTCGTGCGATGGGTGAAGCGAATCCCATTATTTCAATTCACGATGTGGGTGCAGGCGGTTTATCGAATGCTTTTCCGGAACTAGCCGATGGCGCTGGACTCGGAGCTGACTTTCAGTTGCGCAGCATCCTGCTAGAAGAGAGCGGCATGAGTCCTGCAGAGATATGGTGTAACGAATCACAAGAGCGTTATGTATTGGCAATCGATTCCAGCCATTTAGATTTGCTTAACGCATTGTGCGAGCGCGAGCGTTGCCCCATCTCCGTCGTGGGGCATGCAACGACCGGGCGTCAGTTACGTTTAAGCGACTCTAAGATAGATAGCACTTCGGATGCCGCATTTCCAATTGATATGCCGATGGAAGTGTTGCTGGGCAAGCCGCCCAAAATGCACCGTGATGTTACTCATGTTGAGCAGCAATTTGCTGAGCTGGATGTCACCGACGCTAAGCTGGAAGAATGCATTGCCTGGGTTTTACAACAGCCGACCGTGGCGAGTAAATTGTTTTTAATTACCATTGGCGATCGTACCGTGGGCGGCCTCAATGCCCGTGATCAGTTAGTCGGCCCATGGCAAGTACCCGTGGCCGATTGCGCCGTGACGATGATGGATTATGTGGGTTACCGCGGTGAAGCCATGTCAATGGGTGAACGCACCCCAATTGCGGTCATTGATGCGCCCGCAGCAGCGCGCATGGCGGTTGGCGAAGCCATCACCAATGTATTAGCGGCTGATATTAGCGGGCTTGATACGGTGAAGTTATCGGCCAATTGGATGGCGGCCTGCGGTAAGCCGGGTGAAGATGCCAAGCTCTTTGATTCGGTTAAGGCAGTCGGCATAGATCTATGCCCCGCACTTGGCATATCCATTCCAGTCGGTAAGGACTCCTTATCCATGGCCACGGAGTGGCGCGATGGTGACGCTACTAAAAAAGTGATCTCACCCGTCTCCTTGGTCATCTCGGCATTTGCGCAGGTAAGCGATGCACGCAAAACCAGCACACCGCTTTTAGAGCGCGAAGAGCACGGGCAGCTACTCGATACCGAACTCATTCTGATTGACTTGGGTCGCAGTAAAAATCGCATGGCCGGCAGCATATTGGCGCAAGTACTCAATCAATCTGGCAAAACAGCGCCCGATCTCGATGATCCCAATGATCTCAAGGCGATGGCGAGCGCCATCATTGAGCTGCGCGCCGCGGGTCAGCTCTTGGCTTACCATGACCGCTCGGATGGCGGGCTACTCGCAACCATTGCCGAAATGGCTTTCGCTTCCCACTGTGGCATTTCCATTAATGTGGACATGATTGCAGTCGACTTAAATCAAGAGCCTGATTATGGCGATGCAAAAAATTGGGCGCAGCAAGTGTCGGGTCGCCGCCATGAGCAAACCATACGAGCGCTCTTTAACGAAGAGCTCGGAGCAGTGATTCAGGTGCGTCGCGCCGATCGGGACGCCGTATTTGCAGTATTACGCAGAGCGGGCCTCGGCGCCTGCAGCCATGTGATTGGTAAACCAAATACCACTGGCCGAATTGAGATTTGGCGTGATGCCAAAAGCATCTATGCAGAGCCGCGTGAGGTCTTGCACAAGGTATGGCAAAGCACCAGTTGGCAAATCGCTCGGTTGCGTGATAACCCATCTTGTACCGATAGTGAATATGGTTTACTAGATGACATCACCGATCCAGGTCTTACGCCAAATCTAACATTTGATGCGGCAGAGGATGTCTCCACTCCATTTATTAATAAAGGCGCTCGTCCCAAAATGGCGATTTTGCGCGAGCAGGGCGTGAACTCCCATGTTGAAATGGCCTATGCCATGGATTGGGCGGGGTTTGATGCGTATGACGTTCATATGTCCGATCTCATCGCCGGTAAGGCGCGCTTAGAGAACTTCCGCGGCCTCGTTGCCTGTGGTGGATTTAGTTACGGTGACGTGCTCGGTGCCGGCGAGGGCTGGGCCAAAACCATTTTGTTTAATGCGCAATTGCGCGATCAGTTTTCTATCTTCTTTAATCGCTCGGATAGTTTTGCCCTGGGCGTATGCAATGGCTGCCAGATGATGAGTAACTTGGCCGAGATTATTCCTGGAGCAGACGCATGGCCCAAGTTCACTCGCAACCAATCGGAGCAATACGAGGCACGGCTTGTGATGACAGAGGTTGTCAAGTCGCCATCCATTCTGCTCCAGGGCATGGAAGGCAGCCGGATTCCGATTGCCATTGCCCACGGTGAAGGCTTTGCCAACTTTGCTCAACAAGGCGATTTAGCGAAATTGCAAAGTGCAGGCTTAACTGCTTTGCGTTTTGTCGATCACCGCGGCAATCCAACCGAGACCTATCCAATGAATCCCAATGGATCGCCTGGTGGTTTAACTAGTGTTACAACGCCAGATGGACGCTTTACGGTGATGATGCCTCATCCTGAGCGCGTGTTCCGCACGGCACAGATGAGTTGGGCGCCAAGCGATTGGCTGCAAACCCCCGATGGCGCAAGCCCATGGATGCGCTTATTCCGTAATGCCCGTTGCTGGGTAGGTTAACGAAAGCAACGATGCCATGCTGATGGAGCCGGTGACCTTTTCTGAATCGGGTGGTATTCGCTATTTGCATTTTGGAACCGAGTCAATTCAAGGGGCGATGCGCATCCGTGACCCCAATGCCATTTACCTTGAATACAACCAACAGATGATGGCTTGGCTTTTATTTCTGCAGAGCAAGCCCGGAATGCAGGTTGCTCAGTTAGGCCTTGGTACTGGTGCTTTGACTAAATTTACACACCTGCATTGCCCAGCCGTTAAAAACACCGTAGTGGAAGTGAATCCTGCCGTGATCGTTGCAGCGCGCAGCATGTTTTTTTCACCGGATGATGATCGGCGCCTGCAAACCCTGCAAGTGGATGCGAAGACGTTTGTGCAAAACCGCAAGTTCCACCAGCAATTTGATGCAATTCAGGTCGACTTATACGATGCCATCTGCGATGGCCCCTCAGCTAGCTCGCTCGACTTTTATGCTGGCTGCTATGATTTACTGAAGTCGCTCGGCGTTTTAACGGTCAATCTATTTTCTCGGCACAAAAGCTTTGATATCAATCTAAATAATATCTGCGAAGCCTTTGGTGACCGTGTATTACTTTTTCCGGAATCACACGACTGCAATGTCGTGGCAGTGGCATTTAAGGGGCCACCCTTGTGTGTAGAGTGGGCAGACATCGCCAAGCGTGCCAAACTGATTCAAGAAAAAACAGGCTTAGCAACCGCATCGTGGGCTTCTAGCTTGCGGCATGCCAATGCCAGACAAGAAAACGACCTAAATATTTAAAGCTGGGCAAATTAATACGATTTGAGTAAAAAATAAGGGGGATCTACGATCCCCTTATTTTAAGTAACTAAGTAAGCAACTAAGCCCTAGTTACTAATGCAAATTACTTTACCTATACCGTAACGGTATCTGCTACCTCGCTAAAAGACTTAATCTTGTCAAAGTTCATGTAGCGGTACACATCATGCGAATGTGCATTTAATGCCCCCAATTGATCGAGGTACTCCTGCATGGTCGGAATGCGCCCCAGTAGCGCGGCTACGGCAGAGAGCTCAGCAGAAGCCAGGAAGACATTGGTATCAATGCCCAAGCGATTCGGGAAGTTTCGAGTTGAGGTCGAAACGGCAGTAGCGCCTTTGCGCATCGATGCTTGGTTACCCATGCACAAGGAGCAGCCAGGCGCTTCCATGCGAGCGCCAGTGCGGCCTAGAATGCCGTAATAGCCTTCTTCGGTTAACACCATCGCATCCATCTTTGTTGGCGGCGCAATCCAGAGGCGGGTTGGAATATCAGTTTTACCCTCAAGTACTTTGCCGGCTGCGCGGAAGTGACCAATATTCGTCATGCAGGAGCCAATAAAGACTTCATCGATTTTGGTTCCCGCTACTTCAGAGAGGAACTTCACATCGTCTGGATCATTCGGGCAGGCAAGGATGGGTTCTTTGATTTCGTTGATGTCGATTTCAATAATCTCGGCATAGTCTGCATTGGCATCCGCTTTGAGTAACTGCGGATTGGCAATCCAGGCTTCCATCGCTTTAATACGGCGACCTAGGGTACGCGCATCTTCATAGCCATTGGCAATCATCCATTTCATCAGGGTGATGTTGGAGCGCATGTACTCGATGATGGGTTCTTTATGCAGGTGCACAGTACAGCCACCAGCCGAGCGTTCCGCAGAAGCGTCAGATAATTCAAAGGCTTGTTCTACTTTGAGGTCAGGCAAGCCTTCGATTTCTAAAATGCGACCAGAGAAAATATTTTTCTTGCCTTGCTTTTCAACTGTGAGCAAGCCACGTTTGATCGCATACAAAGGAATGGCGTTGACCAAGTCACGCAGCGTGATGCCAGGCTGCATTTTTCCCTTGAATCGAATCAATACTGACTCTGGCATATCCAGTGGCATCACACCCGTCGCCGCAGCAAAGGCAACCAAGCCCGAGCCAGCCGGAAAGGAGATGCCAATGGGGAAGCGGGTATGGCTATCGCCGCCCGTGCCGCAGGTGTCGGGCAGTAAAAGACGATTAAGCCAGCTATGAATCACACCGTCGCCAGGGCGCAAAGATACACCACCGCGGTGCGTCATGAAGGAGGGCAATTCGTGGTGAGTACGTATATCAACAGGCTTAGGGTATGCCGAGGTATGGCAGAAAGACTGCATCATCAGGTCGGTTGAAAAGCCAAGGCATGCCAAGTCCTTGAGCTCATCGCGAGTCATCGGACCAGTGGTATCTTGCGACCCGACGGTGGTCATATGGGGTTCGCAATAGGTGCCAGGGCGAACGCCTTGGCCCTCAGGCAAGCCGCAGGCACGGCCCACCATTTTTTGGGCAAGGCTAAAGCCTTTGGTGTTCTCAAGCGGGCTAATCGGCAAGCGAAATGCGCTTGATGCCGGTAAGCCGAGCGCAGCACGGGCTTTGGCAGTGAGGCCGCGACCAATGATCAAGGGAATGCGACCGCCAGCGCGCACTTCATCCAAAATCACGGGCGACTTCAGTGAAAATGCAGCAATCTCGGCACCGTTTTTAAACGTCTTGCCTTCGTACGGGCGCAGTTCAATTACATCGCCCATATTCATTTGATTGACGTCGAGCTCGATTGGCAATGCGCCAGCGTCTTCCATAGTGTTAAAGAAGATGGGGGCAATCTTGGTGCCAAGGCAAACGCCGCCAAAGCGCTTATTGGGAACAAAGGGAATATCTTGACCGGTCCACCAAAGAACCGAGTTGGTTGCAGACTTGCGTGAGGATCCAGTGCCAACGACATCACCAACGTAGGCAATTTGATGGCCTTTTTTCTGCAGTAGTTCAATTTGCTTCATGGGGCCACGTACACCCGTTTCATCAGGCTCAATGCCAGCACGGGGATTTTTCAGCATAACGGTGGCATGCAGCGGAATATCAGGACGGCTCCAGGCGTCAGGCGCTGGGGAAAGGTCATCGGTATTGGTCTCGCCGGTGACTTTAAATACGGTCAAGGTCATACTCTCAGGTACGGCCGGGCGGCTGGTAAACCACTCTGCATCAGCCCAGCTCTGTATCACTGCTTTGGCATGGGCATTGCCTTTTGCTGCCATGGCCTGAACGTCATTAAAGTAATCAAACATCAGGAGGGTTTTCTTGAGCGCCTCTGCAGCGGCAGCAGCGCACTCGGCATCCTTGAGTAAATCGACTAAGGGCTCAATGTTGTAACCGCCGAGCATGGTGCCGAGCAGTTCAGTTGCCTTTACCTTTGAAATCAAGGGCGATTGCACCGTTCCCTTTGCCACGGCCGCTAAAAATTCTGCTTTGATCTCAGCAGCCTGATCGACCCCAGCAGGAACGCGATAAGTAATTAGGTCAACCAGCTCAGCCTCTTTGCCTTTAGGCGGGTTTTTTAGTAAACCAACCAGTACAGCAGTTTGATCTTTGCTTAAGGGCAGGGCCGGGATACCAAGTGCTGCGCGTTCTGCAACTTGGGCGTTATAAGCTTCTAACATCGCGTTTCCTATGAATAAGGGGTTTTCAATCGAATGGCAAAGCGAGATCGGCAAGGGGATTGACCTTGATCAACTCTATTGTAATGTTTTGACCGGATGTTGGACATCAAAATTTGTAAAAAATACTATGAAAAGGGTCAAAAAAGACCCTATTCATGACTGAAGTGAGCTAAATCGTATGTTCATCCTTCAGGGCCCAAACCAAGGAAATCACCCAACCGATCAATGTCCAGCCTAAGAATAGGTTGAGGGCAAAAATAGCCCCCGTATTGACTCGCTTCCTGTAAAACGCGATGGCAAAGGGCAAAAAATAAAATAGGGAGAGAATGGTGATTAAAGCGGCAAATAAAAAGCGCATTTCGGCTTCCTCTGGGCCCCATTGGGGCAAATGGGGGTTTATGAATAAAAGGTGATTTTACTGCCTGCGTAATTTGGAATTCTTGTAAAGGTATCGTTATAATTAGAATTTCCAACAGAGCCAAAGCGCGATGACCAAATACGTTTTTGTCACTGGTGGCGTAGTTTCTTCCCTAGGGAAAGGAATTGCAGCTGCCTCGCTTGCCGCGATTCTCGAATCCCGCGGTCTGAAAGTCACCCTCCTTAAATTAGATCCCTACATTAACGTTGATCCGGGTACCATGAGCCCCTTTCAGCATGGCGAAGTCTTTGTGACGGAAGACGGGGCCGAGACCGATTTAGATCTGGGTCATTACGAGCGCTTTGTTTCGGCGAAGATGCGCAAAAGCAATAACTTTACGACTGGCCAGATTTACGAATCGGTGATTCGTAAGGAGCGGCGTGGCGAGTACCTTGGCAAGACAGTCCAGGTCATTCCGCACATCACCAATGAAATCCAGGCGTTTGTGGAGCGGGGTGCCAAAGCCAGCCTTGATGGGCAAGCCGATATTGCCATTTGTGAGATTGGCGGCACCGTAGGTGATATTGAATCCCTGCCGTTTTTAGAGGCCGCTCGCCAAATGAGCCTGCGCCTGCCGCCTTACAGCTGTGCCTTCGTCCACCTGACTTTAGTTCCCTACCTAATCAGTGCCGGCGAACTGAAAACAAAGCCAACCCAGCATTCCGTGCAAAAACTGCGCGAGATTGGCATCATGCCGACCGTGTTGCTGTGCCGCGCCGATCGCCCGATTCCGGAGGATGAGCGCGCGAAGATTTCTT
>CAWUTW010000065.1:0-2729 GCA_963925585.1 uncultured Polynucleobacter sp.
ACGGCCAACCGAGTACTCGTCTTTCCACCAGCGGATGCGCTGGATTAGTTTTTCACCAATTTCTTTGCTTGCTGCTCGCCGGGTGAGGGTGTGCTCAACGCCATAAATCTCCGGTGTCTCTGACAAAATACCTGTGCCCCCATGCCGCGCCAAAATGTCAACGGCAGCGCCTAAGGCGGGATTGGCAGTGATCGATGAGAAGCCATCGGAGCCGCCGCATTGCAGACCCACGCATAAATGGCTTGCAGAGACGGTCTCCCGTTTTACTTTATTCGCATTGGGCAAGAGTGCTTTAACCGCTTCAATACCAGCCTCAATTGTTTTGCGGGTGCCACCACTTTCTTGCATGATGAAGGTATGCAAGGTCGAGCCTTCTTTAAGGTCCTCCTGCTCCATTAAGCCTTTGAGCTGATTGCGCTCACAGCCCAGCCCAATGACTAGAGCGGCCGCAAGATTGGGGTGCCTGGCATAACCAGCCATCGTGCGACGAAGCAATTGCATTGGCTCGCCCGTCATTTCCATGCCGCACCCAATCGAGTGACTAAATGCCACAACGCCATCGACATTGGGATACTCGGCCAAACGCTCGGGCGTAAACCATTCTGCAATCTTATTGACTACGGTCGCTGAGCAATTGACCGTTGACAAAATGCCAATGAAATTCCGCGTACCCACTTTGCCATTGGCGCGCACATACCCCTCAAAGGTAGCGCGCTCCGACTCTGGTAACAGAACAGTCGGCTTAAATTCACTGGCATAGGCGTAGTCCCGATCAAATTCTTTAAAGTCGGTATTGTGGCCATGCACCATGGTGCCGGGCTCAATATCCACATTCGCAAAGCCAACGGTGACGTTGTACTTCAGTATGGGCTCACCTTTCTTTATTACCCTTGCCGCAATTTTATAACCTGCCGGTACTTGACTGCGGCTAGTGAAATGCTCAGTTGGTACTTCCGTGCCAATGCCAACATCAACTCGGGCCACGACGACGTTGTCATTGGGGTGTAAGCGAATCACGGGCCCGATCAGGCGCTTTTCAGAAATTTCAATCATGGAATGAATCGATTAAATAAATGGAGGTTAATAAGTGCGGATCATTATTCAGCAGTAGCCCCTGATTTTTTCACAATCGGCGCCCATTTAGTTACTTCTGCTTTAATGTAGGCGCCCAACTGCTCTGGCGTGCTCGTTTGCACATCAAACCCCCGGCTTGCGAGTTGGGTTTTTGTCTCTGGGTTATTCAGTATTGTGCTCATCTGCGTATTTAGGCGTTTAATAATTGCATTGGGCGTGCCTGCGGGCGCAACCAGCGCATAAACAAGCTCAACCTCAAAATTAGGTAATGTTTCCGCAATGGCAGGGACTTCCGGCGCGTTGGGCGAGCGTTTCAGGCTAGTAACTCCAATCGGAGTGAGTTTGCCCGATTTAATGTGGGGTAGCGCTGCCGGCGTACCAATCATGGCCGTCTGAATTTGACCGCCTAACACATCAGTTAGTGCTGGCGCCGCTCCTTTGTACCCTATATGAGTAATGTCGGTGCCTGCTTGCACATTGAATAGTTCACCGCCTAGGTGAAGTGGAGTGCCCGTGCCTGAAGAGCCAAAATTGACTTTACCTGGGTTGGCTTTTGCGAAGGCAATCAAGTCATTGACGTTTTTGACGGGTACCGATGGATTGGCTACCAGCATTAGAGAAGACGAGGCCACGAGGGTAATCGGCGCAAAGTCCTTGACGGTGTTGTAACTCAATTTTTTATACAAGGTTTCGTTAATTGCCTGCGTTCCTACCATCATTAGAAAAATCGTGTAGCCATCTGGTTTTGAGCGCGCAACAAATTCTGCAGCTAAGTTAGTTCCTGCGCCTGGCTTGTTATCAATAATCACCGGCTGACCCAAGTCTTCCCCTAATTTTTGGCTAAAGGCCCTTGCTAGCACGTCGGATGGACCACCGGCAGCAAATGGCACAATTAAGCGAATGGGTTGATTGGGGTAGGGCTGTGCTTGCACATGTAGCGATGACGCGGCCAATGCAATTGCAATGACTTGAATAATTTTTAGCATATGATCTCCTTACTGTTTTTATGAAATTAATTACACGATAAAACCTGAATAGAAGCAATGAAAATTAAATCCGCTACGCTTTTTCCGCTCTCGATACCGCTCCGAGCGCCGATGAAAATGTCGGGGGAAACCATTACGCACGCCAACACCTTACTATTGCGCTTGATAGATAGTGAGGGCAGGGAGGGCTGGGGAGAAACGTCTGCGGCGCCGCTAATGACCGGCGAGACGCTTGGCAGTGTCTTGGCCAATACCGCATATCTTCTGAATGCGGTGAAAGAAGTGTCATGGGTAGACCCTTGTGAGATCGGCGATATCCAATCCCGTTTTTTATATGCCAATACTTCAGCGAAATCCTGTGTTGAGTTAGCTCTATTAGATCTCTTTGCGCAAGCCAAAGGAGAGCCTGCATGGTCTTTGTTACGCAAAGTGCATCGCATCGAGTCTTTAGCTGCTCCAGATCCATTACCCGTTCTGCGGATGCTGGGAGGTTCTTTGGAAACCGAGCTCGCCGATGCGCGAGCGCTGCGAGACCAGGGATTTCGGCATTGGAAAATCAAAGTAGGCGTATATGACCTGAATACTGACTTGCAGCGGGTAGCCGCCATTTGTGAAGCCCTAGAAGGCGATACGATATCGGCAGATGCCAATGGCGCTTTTACCCTAGAG
>CAWUTW010000066.1:0-6334 GCA_963925585.1 uncultured Polynucleobacter sp.
TAGTAAGCACATCGAAACCATCACTGCTTTTTCCGTCGTCGGTACAGTTGAAACTGAACTTCCCTTAGAGCGCATCGATAACGACACGTGGAAATTACCTGCAGTGGCCGCGGATACCGTTATTGAGGTTCGCACTACGGTGTATGCCTTTGATACCTCGGTTCGAGCGGCATATCTAGACTCAGAGCGCGGCTTCTTTAACCCCAGCAGCGTATGCTTAGCCGTGGAAGGTCAAACCCATTTATCCACTGCGCTAGCGATTGCGCCCGTCGGTACTTGGTCATTACAAACCACCTTGAGCCGCGTAAAGACCGATGCTGCGGGCTTTGGTTTTTACCTTGCGCCCAACTATGATGCACTCTTAGATCACCCGGTCGCGCTAGGGCATTTTCAGACAATTGATTGGAGATCACGTGGCGTTCCCCACAGTATGGTGATTCAGGGCTGCTTGCAAGAAGTGGATCGCAAGCAACTCGTCACCGATCTCAGTGCAATTTGCGACTCGATCATTGATTTGTTTGAGCCCAAAACAAAACGGGCGCCTTTTCAGCGTTATTTATTTTTAGTCAATACAGTTTTATCTGGCTATGGCGGTTTAGAGCACTCCGACAGTACGGCCTTGCTGTGCAATCGCGATCACTTACCGCAAGCGGGCCACTCGCTCAATGACGACCACTACCGTGAATTTTTAGGCCTTTGTAGCCACGAGTACATTCACGCCTGGTTAGTCAAGCGCATTCAGCCCAAGGTATTCCAGCCCTACAATTTGCAAAGCCGTAATCACACACGCTTGCTTTGGCTCTTTGAGGGCTTTACCAGCTACTACGATGATTTGCAATTGCTGCGCAGCGGCCGCATTGCATTGCAGCCCTATCTCGACTTAGTAGCCAAAAATTGGAATATGGTTTTGCGTGGTCCCGGTCGCCACAAGCAAAGCGTCGCCGATAGCTCGTTTGATGCCTGGATTAAGTATTACCAAGCGGATGAACATACACCCAATGCCGTGGTCAGTTACTACGCGAAAGGGGCCTTAATTGCACTCGGCTTAGATCTCCTCATTCGGGCACAAACTCGCCAACGCAAATCTTTAGATACCGTTATGCAACTGCTTTGGGCTGCCCACGGTAAGACCCAAGCGGGCTTAGCAGAAGATGGTTTTGATCGAATTGTGCTCGCCGCGATTGGGCCCGACTTTAAAAACCCGTGGATGCAGTTTAAGGCGCGCTATATCGAAGGTACCCATGATCTACCACTGGTTCAGTGGCTTGCGGCTGAGGGCATTGCTGTTGCCGAGAAAAAAATGAGTCTGCTCGAGAATATGAAATTGCAATGGGCGATGCGCTACAGCGATCAAAGCGGCTGGGTCAAGCTAACGCATGTGCTGGATGGAGGAATCGCTCAGCGTGCTGGTTTGGCGCCAGGGGATGTGCTGGCCAGCATCAATGGTCAACGGATTAACCCGAGTCGCCTAGATGCGGTGTTTGCACAATTGCAAGCAGGAACAAATGCGCGCTTGCGTTTTTATCGCCAAGACTGCGAGCATGAAAGCCAATTTATTCTGGAGCCTTCCAGTCTAGTTATGCAGTACCAACTTACCGCAGAGTAAGCTCACTCTTTTTGAAAATGGCGCGGCAATGCTCAATGTAGAGGCGCTAATACCCGAAGACTGGAAATTACTTCTTGGGAATTACCTTAGCTCACGCGATTGGCAGCAGCTGCAAGCGAATGTACACAAGGCAATTGAGGAAGATGCGAATGCCATTTGCCCGCCACCCCCGCGTTTCTTTCGGGCTTTAGCGCTCACGCCAGTCGATGCGGTATCGGTGGTTATTCTTGGGCAAGACCCTTACCACTCGCCGGGCCTCGCGCAGGGCTTAGCATTTTCAATACCCGCTTCCGTTATGCCTGGCACACGCAACTTTCCGAGCTCCCTGCGCAATATCAGCAAAGCACTGGAGTTAGAAGGATTTGGTTCCTTGGCACATGGCGACTTAAGTGATTGGGCTAAGCAGGGTGTCTTACTTTTGAATACAGCACTTAGCGTCAAACAAGGGGAAGCCGGCAGCCACTTTCACCTGGGTTGGCAGTACTGCATCAATGCACTGATTCAGCAGCTGTCGATCGCAAAGCCCAATCTCGTTTGGCTACTTTGGGGGGCGCACGCCCAATCGAAAATACCCTTGATTGAGCATGTAGTCCATGGCACAGAGGAACCTAACCATCTGATATTGCAAGCCTCACACCCGTCGGGCTTAGGGGTTTATAAAACAGCGCAGCCTTTTTTAATTCAGCAACGTGCGGGCGAGCAGCCCAATGTGAGCTGCGGCCATTTCACTAAAACCAATGATTGGTTGATTGCCCACGGCAAGAACCCCATTTGCTGGATTAGTCCCCGGCAGCAACCGAAGCAAATCGGCTTATTTGCGGATAACGGTTAACAGCAAACCGGCGAGCCAGGCTGATCCGATTGCAGTCAGCCATTCTGCAATCTGACCTGATTGAAATAGTCCCAAGGCCTGACCGCCATAGGATCCAGCAGCAGCGCCCAGAAAACCCACCAAGAAAAGGCTGAAGAGCCCCAATAGCCCTGTTTTTTGAGGTCGTCGACCCGGATAAAAGGAATAGGCCGACCATCCAACTGCTGACCCAATCAGTAGAAAAGCCAAAAACCCCATGCGCATCCCCATAAAAATGCCATCAAACCTATAATTGGGGCCTATGAAGCTGTTGACCCTCGGCATCAATCATCACACAGCGCCAGTGGACGTTCGGGAAAAAGTCGCCTTTGATCCGGAATACCTACAAGAAGCGTTGCATGACTTGCGCCAGCACCTCAGCGGCGTCAGTCAGTCGGGCCTGCCTGAAGCAACGATTTTGTCGACCTGCAATCGCACCGAACTGTATTGCGCTGCCAACGATGCCGATTCCGCCACCCTCTTGCACAGCGCTACCTTTGATTGGCTTGCAAAAAGCCAACAACTCGCTCCCAGTAGTTTGGAGCCCCACATTTATTCATTGCCTCAGTCGGATGCCGTACGCCATGCTTTTCGGGTTGCTTGTGGTCTAGATTCGATGGTCCTTGGTGAAACCCAAATCCTCGGGCAAATGAAAGATGCGGTTCGCACCGCCAATCAAGCAGGGGCGCTCGGTACGTATTTAAACCAGCTTTTCCAAAAAACCTTTGCTGTTGCAAAAGAGGTGCGGGGCTCAACCGAGATTGGCGCCCACTCGATTTCAATGGCGGCTGCCGCAGTGCGACTCTCTGAGCGTATCTTTGAAAGAATTGCCGAGCAGCGCGTTCTCTTCATTGGCGCAGGCGACATGATCTCCTTGTGCGCCACCCACTTTGTGGCGCGCAAGCCAAAGCAAGTGGCGATTGCTAACCGCACGATTGAGCGCGGGCAAGAATTAGCCGATGCGATTGCATCGCAAAATGTCGAGGCAGAATCATTCAAGCTGTCGGACTTGCCTAGCCGCCTGCATGAGTTTGACATCATTGTGTCGTGTACCGCGAGTTCCTTGCCGATCATTGGTCTTGGTATGGTTGAGAGTGCACTCAAGCAACGACGCCGCAAACCCATGGTCATGATTGACTTGGCTGTGCCACGCGACTGTGAGCCAGAAATTGCCCGCTTAAATGATATTTACCTGTATACCGTCGATGACCTAGGCGTGATGATTCAGACGGGAAGTTCGATGCGGCACGCCGCTGTCAGCCAAGCAGAGGCCATTATTGAAGACCGGGTTGGTAACTTTATGCATTGGCTCAATGGCCGTAATACCGTGCCTTTGATTCAGGATTTACAGCAGCACGGTGAGCGCCTCCGTCAAATTGAACTTGAGCGCGCCATGAAACGCCTAATGCGCGGTGATGACCCTCAAGAGGTACTCAATGCCATGGCACAAGGCTTAACCAACAAGTTCTTGCATGGCTCACTCCATACCTTGCAGCACTCCAATGGCGCTGAACGTGATTCCTTGATTAAACTACTACCTAAATTATTTTCCACCCACTCGAGCGCCTACTCGCACACTTATCATCATGCCGAGCCAGACTCCAGTAAGCACACCAACGACACATCCGACAAGAACGATCTTTAGATGAAATCCAGCATGCGTGCCAAGCTGGAGCATCTTGATACTCGCTTGGCTGAATTAAATTCCCTGTTAACGCTCGAAGAGTCCACTAAGGACATGGACATCTATCGCAAATTAACGCGCGAGCACTCTGACATTGCCACAGTTGTTGAGCAGTTTGGCTTGTATCGTCAAGCAGAAGCCGACTTGGCGGCAGCTGAAGGCATGCGCGCAGACCCCGAGATGAAAGTGTTTGCTGACGAAGAGCAAAAGGCGGCGGCAGCCAAGATGATTGAGCTCGAAGCCGCCTTGCAAAAAGCCTTGCTTCCCAAAGATGAAAACGATGATCGCAATGTTTTCCTGGAAATTCGGGCTGGGACTGGTGGTGACGAGAGCGCCCTATTTGCAGCCGATTTATTGCGCATGTATACCCGTTTTGCGGAACGACAAGGTTGGAAAATCGAGGTCGTGAATGCGGCTGAGTCGGATCTCGGTGGCTACAAAGAAGTGGTTTTACGCCTCGTTGGCCAGTCGGTGTACTCCCGCCTCAAGTTTGAATCTGGTGGACATCGAGTGCAGCGTGTTCCCCAAACCGAAACCCAGGGACGCATTCATACGTCGGCTTGCACGGTGGCTGTTATGCCAGAGGCCGATGAAATTGAGGCCGTCAAAATTAATCCGGCTGAATTGCGCATTGATACCTTCAGGGCCTCAGGCGCCGGCGGTCAGCACATCAATAAAACCGATTCGGCTGTGCGCATTACCCATCTGCCTACCGGTATCGTGGTGGAGTGCCAAGATGACCGCAGCCAACACCGCAACAAAGAACAGGCCATGAAAGTGTTAGTGTCCCGCATCATGGACGGTCGCCAACGCGAACAGCATCAACACGAAGCGCAAACCCGAAAATCCTTGATTGGCTCTGGCGATCGCAGCGATCGCATCCGAACCTACAACTTCCCTCAAGGCCGAATTACCGATCACCGCATCAATCTCACCCTCTACAAGATTGATGCCATGATGGATGGCGATATTAACGATTTATGCAATGCCCTCGCCAGCGAGCATCAAGCCGAGTTACTCGCGGCCCTTGGCGATAACTAAGCCCTTCCAATAATTTTTGGCACTCATCTGAACCGATGACGACCCTGCGTACCTTGCTGAACGAAACTGGCTTGCCCAAAAATGATGCGCGCGCAGTCTTATCCCATTTGCTTGATATCCACCTGCAGTTACCCAAGTCCGCCTTATTGACACACGACGGCATGGAGGTCAGCGACGTTTTTTTACAAGAGTGGCGTTTACTGGAGCAGCGCCGTCTGGATGGCGAGCCGATTGCCTACCTGATTGGCAAGCGTGGCTTTCATGCGATCGAGCTAGCGGTAGGGCCAGGGGTACTGATCCCCCGCCCAGAAACCGAGCTATTGGTCGATCTTGGCCTAGAAGAGTTACAGCGTATCCTCAACAAGAAAAATAGTCTTAATGAGAGTGAGTGTTCGCTTACTATACTTGATTTGGGTACAGGCTCTGGTGCAATTGCCCTGGCAGTTGCATCCAGTCAGCCTAATGTCAGCGTTGTGGCGACGGATGCGTCGCAGGCTGCACTGGATATTGCAGAGCGTAATGCAGAGCGCCTTAATCTAAGTGATCGTGTTTCGTTTTGCCTTGGCAATTGGTATGCGGCACTCCAAAGCCTTAGTTCCCCCTTTCGAGGCTTTGATCTCATTCTCAGTAACCCGCCTTACATTAAGGCGGATGACCCGCACCTCAGCAAAGGCGATCTGCGTTTTGAGCCGCCAAGTGCTTTAACCGATTTTGGTTCAGGACTGACCTGCCTCACCACCATTATTGATGGCGCCCTAGCCCATATGAACCCGGGCGGCCTGTTGGCGGTGGAGCATGGTTTTGATCAATCCGCTGCTGTTCTAGAGCAACTGGCTCTAGCTGGTTTTCAGGACATTACGCCACATCGGGATTTGGCCGGCCATTGGCGGGTCGCTTCCGGTCGTAAACCCATTTAGGGCAAATCGATAACCCTATTTTTGATTCGGTCTTAAAATCGAATTGTTAATTTTGCACACATGGAGTAACGCAATGGATAGCCAAGCCCAAATCAAAGAAATCGTCACCAGCCACCCCGTCGTGCTTTTTATGAAAGGCACTCCGCAATTTCCGCAGTGTGGCTTTTCCAGTAACGCGATTAACATCCTGCGGGCTTGCGGTGCCGATAATCTGCATACCGTCAATGTTTTTGATG
>CAWUTW010000067.1:0-20699 GCA_963925585.1 uncultured Polynucleobacter sp.
ATGAAAGGCAATGTGCGTGGTCGTGTGATTGTGGATGTAAATCGTTAAGGCAATGGGCTTGAAGATAAGCTATCGCTTTTCGGTATTTTGCGCAGTGGGAGCTGAAGATTAATTGCACCTTGCTCATCGTCGGATAAAGACGACCACCGTGCGATTTCATCCAGCGTGCGAAAGCAACCCAGGCAATAGCCGGTTTGCGGATGCATTTCACACCAATTGATGCAAGGCGATTTGACCACTGAACTATCCTTTTATAAAACCACGTAAGCAATGAAAACACCATCCACTACTAACGCAGCTGATCTTAATTCAATTCAATACCCTTGGGGCGATCAATTGCCTGAGAAAGCCGTTCCCTTGGAACTGCTATCGGGAGTACGTTGGATCAGAATGCCTCTGCCCTTCGCTTTGGATCATATCAATCTCTGGTTAGTTCAGGATGACTTTAATGGCAGGGTAGGCTGGACCATTATTGATTGTGGCATTGCGAACGACGAGTCCCGGGCTATTTGGGAAGAAATTGAGCGAACTCAGTTGGATGGATTACCGGTGTTGCGGGTCATAGTGACCCACATGCACCCAGATCACGTTGGCCTAGCGCAATGGCTTTGTGAGCGCTGGCAAGCGCCGTTGTGGATGTCGATGTCGGATTACCTCACTGCGCAGTGGCTGAGCCACGACCAAGGTGGCGCAGCGATTGGCGCCACTCCCGGAAGCGGCGGCGCTGCAGACCATTTTCAACGGCATGGCTTTTCCAGTAGCGACGATTTAGAAAAGCTCCGTGGCCGATCAGACTATTACAAGCGCATGGTGCCTGGTGTACCAAAGCGCTACCGCCGCATCATGGAGGGCGAGCACATTGAGATAGGGGGGCATCAATGGCAGGTCATCATGGGATATGGCCATGCCCCCGAACATGCCAGTCTTTATTGCGCAGAGTTGGGCTGTTTCATTTCAGGGGATATGGTACTGCCGCGTATCTCGACCAATGTGAGTGTCTATGATGCCGAGCCCGACGCCGATCCGCTTGGCCTTTATTTGGACTCATTATTGAAGTACACAGCGCTGCCAGAAGATACCGTGGTGCTGCCATCGCATGGCAAACCCTTCAGGGGCTTACATTACCGCATCAAGCAATTACAAGAACACCACGTCGACCGCTTGGCTGAGGCGCTGGGTGCATGCCATGAGCCACGCCATGCCCGCGATATCGTTCCGGTGTTATTTAAACGCAGCCTTGACACCCACCAAATGAGTTTTGCAATGGGCGAGGCGATTGCTCACCTCAATCACCTGTGGCGTCAAGGAAAGTTGCGCCGCGAGCTTTCTTCCGACGGGGTGTGGATGTTTTGCGCGGTTTAGCTGCGCTGGTTTTTTTACTGGAGTCAGCGCTTTCATCGGGCTTGGGCGTCATGGCCTCCCCAAAGGACTTCAGCGCTAATAGGGTTGCATGCTGCACCTCGAGGCCCTGAATCGTCGTTTTGAGAATGCTATGGTTCATTGAAAGCCAGTTTTCAACGCTTTTTAAGTCCTTAATCCGCTTTTCAAGCTCATCAATATCAACCCCTGGAAAGCCAGCAAATCCAGCAGGGCCTTTTGATGGATCAACAGCAAACGGAAATTGCCCTGGATTTTGTCCAGTAGCAACACCTTGCCCCCACATGGTCTTAAGCATTTCCATGCTTTGATTGAATTCCGGAATGGTTCCAAACATACAGTCTCCAAGTCGGCTAGATGCCGATAAAGTCATTAGAATAGTGGCTTACCAAGATTAACCCCTCTATTTAAACAATGCAATCAAACGGTTCCAATTTGGCATTTACCCGGGGCGGCGAGTTACCAGCGCTGCTAAACAACCGCATTCTGGTCTTGGACGGCGCCATGGGAACCATGATTCAGCAATACAAGTTAAGCGAAGCAGATTACCGTGGCCTGCCGGGGAATACCCGCTTTGCCAATCATCCCGGCGATCTAAAGGGGAACAATGAGCTTTTGGTGTTAACGCAGCCCCACATCATCCAAAAAATCCATGAAGACTATTTGGATGCGGGTGCAGACATCATTGAAACCAATACCTTTGGCGCGACTTCGGTGGCGCAAGAAGATTACAAAATGCCGGGCTTGGCTCGCGAGATGAATGAAGCGGCTGCACGTTTAGCGCATGATGCCTGTGCCAAGTTCAGCTCACCGGAAAAACCCCGTTTTGTAGCTGGCGCAATTGGACCTACGCCAAAGACGGCCAGCATCTCTCCAGACGTAAATGACCCGGGCGCCCGCAACATTAGCTTTGATGCCTTGCGTAATACCTACCGCGAGCAAATTGAAGGTTTATATGCAGGCGGTGTTGACCTTTTTTTAGTTGAAACCATTTTTGATACCTTGAATGCCAAAGCGGCGATGTTTGCCCTCGATGAATTTTTTGAGGATACCGGTGTTAAGTTGCCGGTCATGGTTTCTGGAACGGTGACCGATGCATCGGGACGCATTTTATCTGGGCAAACAGTAGAAGCGTTTTGGAATAGCTTGCGCCACATCAAGCCACTTACATTTGGCTTGAATTGCGCCCTCGGAGCAGCTTTAATGCGCCCCTACATTGCAGAGTTAGCGCGAATCTGCAATACCGCGGTCTCGTGTTATCCCAATGCAGGTCTGCCAAACCCGATGAGCGATACCGGCTTTGATGAGACACCAGAGATTACTTCTGCGCTGGTGGATGGCTTTGCTAAAGACGGGTTAGTTAATTTGGTGGGTGGCTGCTGTGGAACTACCCCGGATCACATTCGTGCAATTGCCAATGCAGTTGTAAAACGTAAGCCACGGGCCTTTTACCGTGAGCCTCAAGTAGAGGTAGCAGAATGAGCAAGCGAATGATTGCTCCAATGCGTTTGTCCGGCCTCGAGTCCTATAACGTCAGCCCCATAGTGGGGTTCGTTAATATTGGCGAGCGTACAAACGTGACGGGATCGAAAGCCTTTTCGCGTATGATTTTGAATAATCAATTTGATGAGGCCCTGGCAGTAGCACGGCAGCAGGTTGAAAGTGGCGCGCAGATTATTGACATCAATATGGATGAGGCCATGCTCGATTCTGAGGCGGCCATGGTGCGCTTTTTGAATCTGATTGCATCCGAGCCTGATATTGCTCGAGTACCGATCATGATCGACTCATCTAAGTGGAGCATCATTGAATCTGGCTTGAAGTGCGTCCAAGGCAAGCCAATCGTTAATTCGATTTCTTTAAAAGAAGGTGAAGACGCATTTCGGCATCAAGCTAAGTTGATCCGTCGCTATGGAGCTGCTACGGTTGTCATGGCATTTGACGAGAAAGGGCAGGCCGATACTTATCAACGTAAAACAGAAATTTGCCGGCGCTGCTATCGCATCCTAGTCGACGAGTTAGATTTTCCGGCAGAAGACATTATTTTTGATCCCAATATTTTTGCGATTGCTACTGGTATTGAGGAGCATGACAATTACGCAGTTGATTTTATAAACGCAACACGCTGGATTAAAGAAAATTTACCGGGCGCAAAAGTCAGTGGCGGCGTTTCCAATGTGAGCTTTTCATTCCGCGGCAATGATCGTGTTCGTGAAGCCATTCATACAGTCTTTTTGTACCACGCAATTCAGGCAGGCATGGACATGGGGATTGTCAACGCTGGCCAGCTTGGGGTCTATGCTGACTTAGACTCAGAGTTGCGTGAGCGGGTCGAGGACATTGTGCTCAACCGGTTTAAAGAAAAAGATGGCCAAACCCCAACCGAGCGTTTGTTGGCGATCGCAGATCAATTTAAGGGCGATGGTATCAAGCAGGTTGAGAATCTTATATGGCGTGAAGCGCCAGTGCGCGATCGCTTAACGCATGCCTTAGTGCATGGCATTACCAACTTTATATTGGACGACACCGAAGAGTTGCGGGCTGACATCATGGGTTCCGGTGGTCGGCCCATTGAGGTAATTGAGGGCCCCCTCATGGATGGCATGAATGTGGTCGGCGATTTGTTTGGTGAAGGCAAAATGTTTTTACCGCAAGTCGTAAAAAGTGCGCGCGTGATGAAGCAGGCCGTAGCGCACCTCATTCCCTACATTGAAGAAGAAAAGCGCTTGCACGTTGCTGCTGGCGGGGAAGCCAAGGCCAAGGGCAAGATTGTAATGGCAACCGTAAAGGGCGATGTGCACGATATTGGCAAAAATATTGTTACCGTTGTTCTCCAATGCAATAACTTTGAAGTAGTCAATATGGGTGTGATGGTGCCCTGTGCTGAGATTCTGAAGGTAGCCAAAGAAGAGAAGGCCGATATCGTTGGACTGTCTGGTTTGATTACCCCTTCGCTTGAAGAAATGACCTACGTTGCTCAAGAAATGCAGCGCGATCCGTATTTCCGTGACCAGCAATTGCCATTGATGATTGGTGGGGCGACCACATCCCGTGTTCATACCGCAGTCAAAATTGCGCCGCACTATGACGGCCCGGTCGTGTATGTGCCGGATGCGTCACGCTCCGTCTCGGTTGCATCCAGCCTGCTATCGGATGAGAGTGCCAGTAAATTTATTCAAGACTTACGCGATGACTATGAGCGTATACGCTTACAGCATGCGAATCGCAAATTGGCGCCAACGATTTCACTGGAAGCAGCACGCCAAAATCGAGAGAAAATCGATTGGAACGCCTATACGCCAGAGAAGCCTAAATTCATTGGTCGCCGTGTCTTTAAAAACTTTGCCCTGAGCGAGATTGCAAAATTCATTGATTGGACCCCGTTTTTTCAAACCTGGGATTTGGCGGGTAAGTTCCCTGCCATCCTAGAAGATGAGGTGGTTGGCGTTGAAGCGAAAAAAGTATTCGCTGATGCTCAGGCGCTATTGGATAAATTAATCAAAGGCCAGTGGCTACAAGCCGATGGGGTGGTGGCGTTTTATCCCGCCAATGCCATTGGTGACGACATTGTTTTTTATGCCGATGAAACTCGGTCGCATCCGGTATTGGCCTGGCACAACCTGCGTCAGCAGTCAGAGCGCCCCGTAGTGGATGGAGTAAAGCGCCCCAATCGGTGCTTGGCTGATTATGTTGCTCCGCGAGATTCTGGCGTCGCAGATTACGTCGGCTGTTTTGCTGTGACAACCGGGCATGGCGTTGAAAAGAAAGTCGCTGAATTTCAGGCAAAAAACGATGACTACAACGCCATCATGCTTAAGGCATTGGCAGATCGTCTGGCCGAGGCCTTTGCCGAACTCATGCACCACCGTGTACGCACCGATCTGTGGGGCTATGCCAGCGATGAGGCTTTAACGAATGAGGCAATGATTGATGAGCAATATCGAGGCATTCGGCCAGCGCCAGGTTATCCGGCCTGCCCAGCCCATGAAGTCAAACGCGATATGTTGCGCATCGTTGGTGCGGAAGACATTGGCATGACCCTAACTGAGTCATTTGCGATGGATCCGGCTTCCAGTGTCAGCGGATTTTATTTAGCACATCCCAATGCGCAGTATTTCAACGTTGGTAAAGTGACGGCGGATCAAGTCGAGGATCTGGCGAAGCGCCGCGATGAGTCGATTGAAACGGTGCGCCGGTCCCTGTCCAGCTCTTTAGAGTAAAGCTAGGGCTTTATACGCCCCAAACTACCGGTTCATTCGCAGCGCAAGCCTGTTTCATGAGCTCCAGGAAGGGGAAAGCGCGCCGCCCTAAGCGATCAGCCGTGGACTTCTCTTGATCCGAGTCTGCTGGGGTATCTGGCACGCTACTTTTGGAGGCTACATCGGCCGCAATCGCAGTTTCAAGACGGGTAATAAACTCCGGTAAACGCTCTGCCACCAATATGCCGCGTTTCTCTAAGGGATGCTTAAGGATGTCAAAAATACGTTGGCTCAAATCCGACAGCATGATGACATCAGGACCTGCTTTACAGTGAAATTGGTAGATCATAATTTAGCTTACCACCTTTATAGAAGCCTCTATTCATAACTGGTCACTGCGCCTGATAAACTCATCTTTCTATGCTGTTAAATCATAAAAACCAATTAATTGCATCCTTAAGTGCTGCCTTGAACGCCGTCGCAGACGGTCGCGGTATAGCAGTGGATGCGCCAATTGAGCCGCGGCTAGAGCGACCCAAATCGGTGGACCATGGCGATGTTGCTTGCAACATTGCATTGCAAATCGCTAAAGCATGGAAGATGAATCCCCGTGAACTAGCCCAAGCCATTGTGGATTCCTTGGGGGCAGACTCCAGTTATGCATGGCTGATTGAGTCGAGTGAGATTGCAGGCCCTGGATTTATCAATTTCCGCTTAAGTAACGCAGCCAAAACCGAAGTTGTAAGGGCAGTGTTGGATCAGAAAAAAGCATTTGGTAAACAGACACAAGATGGTTCGTCGCGGGCAATGGTCGAGTTTGTTTCGGCTAATCCAACTGGACCCTTGCATGTTGGCCATGGCAGACAGGCAGCGCTCGGTGATGCAATTGCCAATCTGCTGGCTACCCAAGGGATTACAGTACACCGTGAGTTTTATTACAACGATGCTGGGGTGCAGATTACGAATTTAGCGGCATCAGTGCATGCGCGCCTGAGCGGACTTAAGCCTGGTGATGCGAGTTGGCCAGAGCAGGCTTACAACGGCGATTACATTGCTGAAATTGCGCAGGCATATAAGGCATCCCCTGAATGCAAGGGCATCGATGATTTGGCGGCGATTCAGCAGTTTGCGGTTGCTTACTTACGCAATGAGCAGGACATTGACTTACGCACCTTTGGTGTTCAGTTTGATTGCTACTACCTAGAGTCATCTTTGTATACCGATGGCAGTGTGGGTCAGATCGTTGCAGATCTGGGATCGGTAGGCAAAACCTATGAAGCCGATGGCGCGCTGTGGCTCAGGACAACTGAGGATGGCGATGATAAGGATCGCGTCATGCGCAAGTCCGACGGCACATATACCTATTTTGTGCCAGACGTTGCTTACCATGCAAGCAAGTGGCAACGTGGTTTTGCCAAAGTAATCAATGTTCAGGGCAGTGATCACCATGGCACTATCGCTCGCGTGCGCTCTGGTTTGCAGGGTGTGGCACAAAAACGCAGCTGGATTATTCCAGCGGATTACCCTAACTATGTTCTGCACAAGATGGTGACGGTGATGCGGCATGGGCAGGAGGTGAAGATTTCAAAACGGGCTGGCTCCTACGTGACTGTCCGTGACTTAGTGGAATGGTCTGGCGGTGTTACTGAGTCGATGAATGTGTCAGAGCGCGAATTGGCCTTGCAGCGTGGGCGTGATGCGGTGCGTTTTTTCTTGATTTCCCGCAAAGCCGATACGGAATTTGTATTTGATGTTGATTTGGCACTTCAACAAAATGATGAAAACCCCGTGTTCTATGTGCAATACGCACATGCACGCATTTGCTCAATCTTGCAGCAATGGAATGGTACTGAGGTAGACCTACTAAATGCCAACCTTTCTCTTTTAGACAGCAAGGCTTCCGATCATTTGCTGCGCCGCCTTGCTGAGTATCCAGAGATGCTAACGACTGCGGCTGCCGAGTTATCCCCACACGCAGTAGCGTTTTATCTGCGCGATTTAGCAGGGGATTTCCATACTTTTTACAATGCAGACCGGGTTTTGGTGGACGATGCAAATCTAAAATTGGCTAGGCTGGCTTTATTGTCGGCGACTAGGCAAGTGATTGAAAATGGACTGGCTTTATTGGGTGTATCGGCGCCCAGAAAAATGTAAGATACGGGAAATGATGAAAAAAGCCAATCGACCTTCCGTACCTCCAATACAGCATATCGCCCAAAGCAATAGGGAGTTTGGGGGCACCATTTTGGGCTTAGTGATTGGCTTGGCGATCGGCCTTAGCCTCGCCTTGGCAGTAGCCTACTATATTTCTAAGACACCGCCGCAAGAGCGTACTGGAGTGAAAGCCCCTAATCTTCCTTTGTCCATTAAACCAGCTGCGCCGGCGGAAGCGGTGGATAGTGAAGAAGAAAAGCCGGTAACTCAAATTGATTTAAATAAACCGCTGCAGGGTAAATCTCCTGCCGGCCCCAGCAGCAGCGCTGACCCAATTGCCGACATTGCGACCGGTAAATCAGCGGCAGACGCTGCTGCCAGCACAAAGGCAGATGCTAAGACTGAGGTCGTATTTTTTGTTCAAACCGGTGCTTTTGCAAGTCAATCCGAAGCCGACGCACAAAAAGCCAGTTTAGCCATGCAGGGCATGCAATCTCAAATTAGCGAAGGGCTGATTGATGGAAAATCGGTCTGGCGGGTTCGAATTGGTCCTTTTGCTAATGTCGATGACAGCGGTATTGTGCGTAGTAAATTAACCGGCATGGGCATTAAGCCGGCCGTCATTAAGGTTAATAAATCATGAAATTATTTTCTCGATTAATGCAACTCGTGCTGGGCACCCTATTTGCCTTGAGCTGTTTCATACCCGTTTCACATGCTCAAGGGCCCGCAAAGATAGAGCCTGGATTTGATTACCGCATCCTGCCAGTGGCTCAGCCGCTCGACACCAAAGGCAAGGTGGAGGTCATTGAATTCTTTTGGTACGGATGCCCGCATTGTTTTGATTTTGATCCCGAAATCATGGCATGGGAAAAGCGCCAAGCAAAAGACGTGGTATTTCGTCAAGTGCCGATTGCTTTTCGCGAGGAGTTAATGCCGCACAGCCAACTGTTTTATGCGCTCGAAGCCTTAGGTAAAAGTAATCTGAATTCCAAGGTCATGTTTGCCATGCACCGGGAAAACAAACGCCTTCTCAATGAGAATGACATTGCGGATTGGGTTGCTAGTCAGGGCGTCGATCGCAACGCATTCTTAGCCGCATACCGTTCGTTTGCTGTTGTTTCAAAAGCAAGGGCCGCGCGGCAACTGGGTGAGGCTTATCGCATTGATGGCGTTCCCACCGTAGCGATTCAAGGAAAGTACATTACTTCACCGTCGATTGCCGGTACTCGCGCCAAAGCCATTGCGGTCATGGATCACTTGGTCGACAAAGTCAGAAAAGAGAATTACAAATAAACGACGGAGTAGTGCATGCGGCGCTAAATTTTGACAAAACGCCGTAAGATCCAAAAGTAAATTGGGTAAGGTAGTAAGCGTAAAAATTTTAAGAATCCAGAAAACCGTTTTGGAAAATGGATATCAAACTCACCATCACATATACCGTCTAAAATCTGTTTGGCTGCTTCTTCAGAGCTAATTAAAGCAGGCATTTCAAAGTCATTTTGCGCAGTAGCCTCGGTCTTTACAAAGCCCGGAGAAATCATATGCACCCCAATGCCCTGAGGCTGCAAGTCATAAAAGAGGGTTTCGCAAAAATTAATCATGGCCGCTTTGCTAGGGCCATAGGCTAAAGCCTTGGGCAGGCCGCTGTAGCCAGCCAAGCTACCTACGATAGCGATATGACCGCTGTGTCGCTCTAGCATATTGGGCAAGACTGCAGCAACGGCGCGCATCGGACCTAATACATTGGCATTGATGGTTTTTTCTGCTGACTCAATCTCAAAGTTATCAGCACGCAGCGGTATGTAAATACCAGAAACAAACAACAGTAGGTCGAGCTGGCCCCATTCATGCATGAGGTTTTGATAGGCCTCTTGAATTGCCTTGGGCTCGGTTACATCTAAGGGCAATATCAGGCTTTGATTGGGCTTGGCATTCTGCGCAACCGCTTGAAGATGTTGCAGACGACGCCCAGACAGCGCAACCGAGGCACCCGCTGCCAACAGAGCAATTGCGCAGGCTTCCCCAATTCCGCTGCTTGCGCCAATGACCCATACACGCTTTCCGGCGAAGTCCTGCATGCCAATTTGTTTCATGGACGTAAGCTATCTCCGCTAGTGTGATTGTGAACCAGTGTGAATTGCACCACATCGATATTGCGCTCTGAAAAGCCTGCAGCGCAGTACATGAGGTAGAAGTTCCAAAGTCGGATAAAGGCCTCATCAAAGCCGAGTTGGCGCACTTCATCTAGTTGGTGATTAAAAGATTCATACCAAATACACAGTGTTTTTGTATAATCAGCCCCAAATGCAAATTCATCATCAACGCGCAAACCGGCGCGAGCCGCATATTCCTCAAAGGCCGACTTGGACGGCAACATACCGCCCGGGAAAACGTATTGCTGAATAAAGTCGGTGCTACTTTGGTAGCGCTCAAATAATTCTTCTGCAATCACAATGGTTTGGATACACGCTTTTCCGCCAGGTTTGAGGGATGATGCAATCGTCTTGAAATACTGTTCCCAATGGTTTTCACCAACGGCTTCAAACATCTCGATCGAGGCAATGCCATCGAATTGCTCTTTGCAATCGCGGTAGTCCTGAAATCGAATTTCAGAAACAAGGCCTTGTTGTGCAAGGCGTACCTGTGCAAACTTCTGCTGTTCTCGGGATAAAGTAAGCCCAGTTACATGACAGCCTGCTAGCGCCGCTTCTTCAATAAAGCCACCCCAGCCACAGCCAATCTCAAGTATTCGTTTTTTCGCAGTAGCATCGATAGAAGACAAAATACGGCGGTACTTATTCGATTGCGCCTCGGCTAACGGGAGCTGAAGATCACCACTAAACCATGCACTTGAATAGGTCATGCTGGGATCAAGCCACAAAGAATAGAAGGGATTGCCCAAGTCATAGTGCGCATGAATATTTTTGCGGCTACCCGATTTCGAGTTGTTGCGCATCCGATGTCTGAGGCGGTAGAACAGAGAGCCAAACCAACTGCCATAGATTGCTTTTTCGAGGAGAGTCCGATTTCGAATCGCTATCTCTAATATGGCCTTTAAGTTGGACGTGTTCCATTGGCCGCGAATATAGCTTTCCGCAAAACCAATGTCCCCATGCTTCAGAACATCTTTAAAAACATCCCAATCAAGGACATGCAAGTCAGCGTGTAAGTCATCACTGATAGCACCAAAATATTCTGTTCTGCCATCCGGCAAGGTGAGTGCTAAATGCCCGGATTTAACATTGCTTAGCAAGGCGAGAAAGGTTCGTGCCGCCAGCGGAATTGAGTGGGTTGACTGTCGATCGGCAGAGCGTGAAAAACTGAGTCGCGATAGCAGGGATTGTCCAGGTCGATTCATCTACTAACTTCAAAGTCGGGCGGTTTGGGTTTGGAGTGAAACGGGACGCCCTTGGCCCAAAGCTTCAGTGCTTGCCAATGAATCCGTCCGATCACCCCAATGCTCATGAGAGGATATCGCAATATCGAAAAATACAGGGAAGCGCGCGTCAGCGGGCGTGCTTCACCGCTAATGCTAGTATGAATCAGGGCCTCTCCATCCTCATGCAGCTCAATGCGATTGACGGTGTTCCGTCCGGATTGGCTCTCTTGGGAAAACAGGAAGCGAAAGCGGTATTCGCCGCTGACATCGCAAAAGGGCGATACATGAAAGACCTTGTTAGTTGTAAGGGTTTCTCCAGAACGCAGTGGCTCACCGGAATCTTTACTTAATAGGTAGCAGTGACGCTCCCCAAACGTATTGTTTACCTCTGCAATCACGGCACGTACTTGCCCGTTTGGTTTGGTACAAATCCAAAAACTCACGGGATTAAAGACATAAGCCAATACCCGAGGAAAGGTCTGCAACCAGATTTCGCCATCGGGATGTGCAATGCCATAAGAGCCTAAGATTTGTTCGGCCCAAGCTAGACTATCTGCATCACCGCGGCCATGGTCTTTATCAAAAAATGAAAAGAAGCGGAATTGATTGTCGCCCAAGCCATGCTGACTCAGTAAAAGTGGATTGCGTTTACGCTCTCGCATGGGAACGCTAATCGTAAACACCGAATATGCGAATGCATTTTTTGCAGGACGGAAGCGGCGGTGTTGTACGACTCCGAAATTGAGTTTCGGCATTAAATCAGTTGGCAACATTGACCTCTTCTGCAGAAGTATGGTGACCAATGGACTGCTTGCTGCGCTCTAGAATTGCTTCAGCAACCGTCTCTCCAGAGCGCAAACCATCCTCATGAAATCCGTATCCAGTCCAGGCGCCACAATACCAAACCGATGACTTGCCCTGCATCAGAGGTAAGCCCGCTTGTGCACCCGTAGCACGCATATCAAATACAGGATGAGCATAGCGAATCTCCTGGAATACCGTGCTAGGGTCAGGCTCACGCAGTGGATTAAGGGTGACGATGATGGGAATGTCTTTAAGTGCTGGAGGCAGGGGCTGGAGGAGATTGATCAAATAACTGACGCTAACCGTATCTTCAGTCACGTTGGCATTCTTAACTTGTGCAGTGTAATTCCAGGCAGCCCAGCAGCGTTTACGCGCTGGCAAAAAAGAGGCGTCGGTATGCAAGATGGCGCGATTGGCCTGATACGGAATTGCACTCAGCATGGATTGACTGGCTAAATCAATGCCGCGCAGCAGTTGAAGACTTTGATCACTATGGCAAGCCATCACAATCTCATCAAACTGTGCAGTACCACTGGCACTAATAACCTCAATTGCATGCTCTTTGCTATTGGAGGGGACATTAATCGAGGTCACTGCTTCGCGCATCCAGTGCACGCCGCACTGATCAAGGGCGCTGACCAAGCGTTTCACGTATTCGCGTGAGCCGCCGCGCACCGTAAGCCATTGTGGTCGATCCTGTATTTTTAAGAGTCCATGGTTATGGCAAAAGCGTGCCATGGTTTGAATCGGAAACTCCAGCATTTGATCGACAGAGCATGACCAAATTGCGCCAATCATGGGCAAAAAATACCAATCTCTAAAGGGCTTACCAAAGGCATGGCGATTTAGAAAATCAGCAATGCTTTCTTCTGGGATTGATGCGTTACTTAGGCGCGTATCGCTTGACTCCTGACTTAAAGCCAGGGCAGTGGCAAGCGCATTAAAGCGCATGATGTCACGTGCCATTTTCCAAAAGGTAGGGCGAAGTAAATTGCGCCGTTGACCAAAAAAAGAATTGAGATCATTTCCAGCCCACTCCAGTGGCGGAGTCGATTCGAGTTTTACGGAAAATGACATCTCCGAAGGAAAAATGGGCACAGCCAATTCTTCAAATAAGCGAACAAGGCGCGGATAGGTGCGGTGATTAAAGACCAAGAACCCGGTATCGACGCCATGCTGAACTGGACCGCTTGGCGTATCAATGGTGATATCAACCGTATTGCTGTGACCGCCTATGTGCTTGCCTGACTCGTAAATTGTGATATCAAAATCGGGGTGCTGTCGCAGACGATACGCACAACCCAGCCCCGATATGCCAGCTCCAATAATTGCAATGCGTTTTTTGGCCATTACTGCTTCCCTTGCAGTAACTTCTCAATTTGGGACGTTATGGTTTTGCCGCTGGGGTTAGAGAGGCTGCCATACGCCTCAACCACATTACCATTGCGATCGATCAGGTATTTGTAAAAATTCCACTTCGGCGTTGTGCCCGTTTTTTCAATCAGGGTCTTGAATAAAGGATTTGGATTTTTACCAGAGACATTTGTTTTCGCAAACATCGGGAACTTGACGTCATACGTATTTTTACAAAAATCGGCAATTTGCTTATTTGTGCCAGGTTCTTGTTGACCGAAGTCATTCGATGGAAAGCCTAAAACAACGAAGCCCTTTTGTTGATACTTAGAATAAATCTTTTCAAGGTCGTCGTATTGTCCAGTAAAGCCACAGTAACTCGCCGTATTCACGACCAAAATTACCTTACCTTGGTACTGGCATAAATTTTGGGGCGCCTCGTCTTGCAAACGCAAAAACGTGTGGGAAAGGAGGGGGCTACAGGTGGGAACTGCAGTCTGAGCAAATGCTGGGCTACTCAAAGAGAGCCCCAGCCAGCAGGCTGCTACAACAAAGAAATGCCGCATAAATTCATCAAGCAAAAAAAGAACATGACTCCAGTCTAAGTCATTCCAGTTAAGATGTTTTATGAGCAAAAAATCCCCAACGGCCAAAAGCGCAAAGAGCAGTCAAACGACCCGTAATCTCATCTTGGTTTTGGGTGATCAACTGAACCTGGACAGCCCAGTTCTGCAAAACGCCGATTGGCAGCAGGATGCGGTATTGATGATTGAGTCTGCTGGGGAAGCCGCCTGGGTTTGGAGCCACAAGGCACGAATTGCCCTCTTTTTGTCCGCAATGCGCCATTTTGCTGCTGCCTTAAGGAAGTCGGGTGCGCGCGTTCACTATCAATCCATGGGGGGCAATACTGCCACCACGCTGGGGGATGCTCTAAAGGAAGCCATCGCGCAGTACAAACCGGCCTCAGTCTATTGCGTTGAGCCCGGTGAATGGCGTGTTTGGGGAGACATTACAGCAGCATGCACTGCGATGGACACCCCTCTACACATTATTCGCGATACGCATTTTTTGTGCGATTTAGAGGAATTCAAGGCGTGGGCGGGGGTAAAAAAAGAATTACGGATGGAGTTCTTTTACCGCCAGATGCGCAAAAAGTACGGCGTTCTGCTGGACAAGGCGGGCGAGCCCGAGGGTGGCCAATGGAATTACGATGCGGCAAACCGATCCAGTTATCCCAAAAAAGGGCCGGGCTTAATTGACCCCCCAGAGTTTTTTGAGCCGGATGCCATCACAAAAGAAGTGCTGGCCATGGTGGAGGAACGTTTTAAAGAGCACCCAGGTAGCCTCCAGCATTTTTTATGGCCAGTCACGCGTCAGCAAGCCTTGTTGGCATTGGACCGTTTCATTGATGCTAGGCTCGTGCATTTTGGTCAATACGAAGATGCGATGTGGACCGATACCCCGTTTGGGTGGCATTCACTCCTATCCTCGAGCCTGAATTTAAAGTTACTTAATCCGCGTGAGGTCATTGGACGCGTAGAGGCTGCATGGCGTGCGGGCGATGCCAGTCTTGAGGCGGCAGAAGGCTTGATTCGGCAAATTCTGGGTTGGCGTGAATTTATTCGCGGGGTCTATTGGCTCGATATGCCCAAGATGGGAGCGGCCAATTACTTTGGCTATCAACGGGAGTTGCCAGCATGGTATTGGACCGGCAAAACCAAAATGGCGTGCATGGCTGACGTAGTCGGACAAACAATCGAGTACGGCTATGCCCATCACATTCAGCGACTGATGGTGATGGGAAACTTTTCCCTCTTAGCCGGCCTTTCCCCTCAAGCGGTGAGCAGCTGGTTTTTGGCAGTCTATGTGGATGCCGTAGAGTGGGCTGAATTACCAAACGTCGCTGGTATGGCTCTATTTGCCAATGGCGGGCGCTTTACCAGTAAGCCGTATATTTCCAGTGGCGCCTACATTAAACGCATGAGTAATTACTGTAGCCATTGCCCATATAAACCGGACGTGCGTGTGGGTGAGAATGCCTGTCCGTTCACCACCTTGTATTGGAATTTTTTAATGAACCACCAGTCTGAGTTTGAAAAAAATCCACGCACTCGCTTGATGACTGCAAACTTAAAGCGGATCGACGATGACGAGAAAAAGCAGATTCAGCAACATGCTGTAGTCTTACTAAAAAACATTGAAACCATTTAAGTAGATGATCGATTGCGATGACCATTCCAAGCAAACCCACTTTTGAGTCAAAAATATGCCATTCAGATGACTTGCCGGCGGCGCTAGCTACGCTTGCGCGCCCGATCGTGTTTACGAACGGTGTTTTTGATATTTTGCATCGAGGTCATGCCAGTTATTTAGATCAAGCACGTAATCTGGGCGGTAGTCTGGTGGTTGGTGTCAATACTGATGCCTCAGTCAAAATGCTGGGCAAGGGTGATGATCGGCCGATCAATACTGAGGCCGATCGACAGGCCGTGTTAGCGGCCTTAGCTAGTGTTGACTTGGTGGTGCTCTTTACAGAAAAAACGCCAGTCACTTTGCTCGAGCGTGTGCGACCGGATATCTATGTCAAGGGTGGCGATTATGCGATCGATACGTTAGAAGAAACTCGGCTGGTTAAAAGTTGGGGTGGAAGCGCGATGGCTATTCCATTTATTTACGAGCGCTCCACCACAGACCTGCTTGGGCGCATTCGTAGCGAATGAGTTAGCGTAATTCTTGGCGAACCCAAGACCAAAGTCCGCGCAGCACAAGGCCATTGATGGCCTCAATCGAAATGGAATTAGAAAAGCTGTGTTGCTTTAATTCGGCGGCAATGTTTTTTGCATTTCCACCATCAATCCAAATGCGATCAATCGGTTGATGCATTTCTTTGGCCAGTTGCAATGCTTCATGAATTGCGCCAACTTGGGCTGCAAGGCAGCCCTTATAAATTGCTGCATCCGTCGATACTCCAAAACCATCAACCCGCTCCGCTTCGCTGGTGGCCGGAAGCCTTGCGGTATTCAATTCCAAGCTCGATTGCATTAAACCTAATCCAGGAATAATCCAGCCGCCGTGGTGAATGCCATTGGCGCCCAGAAAATCAATCGTAGTGGCGGTGCCGGCATTGACAATGATGCTATTGCCGCTCGATAAGGTGCGCCCTGCAATCAGCCCGGCCCACCGATCGGCGCCAAGTTGTTCGGGCTGTGTATAGCGTGAGCGCAGACCATCAACAGGAGAGTTCCCGTGTAAGCGAAACCAGGCTACATCTTGCCACTGCGCAAACAACTGCTTGAGGTTGCTAGCGCATTCTTCCGCAGCAACGCAGCATATACCAATTGCATCTGGTTTCGGAATTGTTTGCAAAATATAATGTGCCAATTCAGCGCAGTGTTCTGAAGAAAGCAGTAACTGGGTATCGATTGCCCCGGAGTAAAGCCAAAGTTTTTTAGTGCGGTCAATTGGATTTTGATGCGACTCGACTGCCGCCCATTTTAGGCGAGTATTACCAACATCAAACAAGAGATATAAGCTCATACTTGCCTGCGCAGCGATACATCACCTGCATGCACTGCAACCAGTGCACGGTCGGTTTGTATCTGATATGCCCCAGTATGGTCAATACCCGATGCTACGCCCTCAATGTTTTTTTCGCCGAGTACGCTTGTAAAGACAGGCTCTCCTTGGTAAGCGTCCCAGTCAGACCACCGCTCTATAAAAGGATCAAAGCCACGCTGATCAAAATCAGTACAAAGACGCACAAACGCATCCACTAGATGAAGCCAAATGTAGTCATGGTCGGGTAGCGCTTGGCCTTGCATTAGCAGTTGGTCTAGCGCGCCAATTGGGCCAGAGCGAATGGCTTTTAATTCGGCGGCCTCGCTGATATGGGAGTGCACATTTAGTCCAGCGCCAATAATCATCCAGCTTGGTTCAGTCGGATTGGTTTGTCCGCCCTCGATCAAGATGCCACCGACCTTTGCGTGACCGATCACGATATCATTGGGCCATTTCAGTCGCAGTCCTTGCTGATACAAAACGCGCTCACTTGTATTGAGGGCGCTGCAAATGCCCTCAATGACTGCTAATCCTACAACCAAGCTGAGGCCACTTAATGCGGCAGGGCTTTTTTGAAACGGGAATGCCAAGGAAAAAGACAGTGAGTCATCGGCATTGGCATACCAGGTTCTGCCAGCGCGACCTTTGCCATGGGTCTGTTTTTTGCTCAGGCGGGCAATCGGATCGATTAGGGTGCCAGCTCGCCAGCGCTCCATGAGGTCATCGTTGGTTGACCGTGTCTCAGCGACGCGCTCGAGGATGCAGTTTCCGTTCATTTCACCATTGTAGAAAGGTCTGACCTAAAATTGCAGGATGTCACCAGAATCAGGGCAAAACCCCCGTCCGCGTAAGTTGGTATGGCCATTGCAGGCCATGCCCTTGGCGCGAGCCATGGCCTTAATTTACGGTTTGTTGATCATTTACACCAGCCTCAACCCATTTGATTTTTACTTTCAAAATGGGGTTGAGGGGACTGCTTGGATTTCAGCCCCATTGCCGCGCTTCATTCCCCTATTTGATGTTGTAGCGAATGTATTGGCATATATCCCTTTTGGATTTTTGTTAGTGTGCGTTGTCTTTCCACGGTGGCGGCGTTTTATCGCTTTGTCAATTGCGCTAGTTTGCTGCGCACTACTTGCTGCGGGTGTAGAAAGTTTACAAACCTGGCTACCAACCCGAATCCCCAGTCAAACCGACTGGTGGGCCAATGTGTTGGGTGGTTTTATCGGCGCTCTATTGGCGCTACCACTGGGACCCCAATGGCTATCTGGCAGCGCCCTGCGGCGGCAATTTGATGCGTGGTTTGGGCTGAACTGGGGCGCCGCAACTTTATTCATTCTGTTTCCGTGGGCGCAAATTTACCCCCAAAGCGCATGGCTTGGGATGGGGGCATGGCGACTGCTCATCGGTGCAGCAGATTGGGGAACCTTAGTCATGAATCAGATGGTGCGCGAGGGCCTGATTACGGCGAGCTGTTGGCTTGGGGTTGGGCTAATACTTTCGCTTGGAATGCGAGCCAAAGCCCCACAATGGCGACTACTCATGAGCTTGCTGGGCTCTTCGGTATTGATTAAGAGCCTTTTCACGGGTTTGCAGTTTGGCGGGGAATTCAGCTTAGCCTGGCTGACTACGGGCGCCATTTGGGGCATGCTGATTGGGAGTGTTTTACTGCTGTGGGCAATGCGCTTGGGTAGCCATTACCGCTTATGGGCGGGCCTCAGCTGTTTGGCCGCTATGCTCGTACTAGTTAATCTATTTCCAGATAATCCTTACTTTGCCTTGACTCTAAAGGCATGGATTCAGGGTCGCCTACTTCATTTCAATGATCTGATGAAATGGGCCTCATTTCTTTGGCTTCCATTTGCAATGGCTTGGGTGTTGCAAAATCAGTTCGCTGCCCAAATAACGAAACGACCTATATAATTTTTATATGCCATTTAAACACCACCTCTTCTTTTGCCTCAATGAACGCAGCAATGGCGAGAATTGCTGCGCCCAGCACAATGCGTTTGAATTATTTACCTATGCCAAAAATCGCATTAAAGAGCTCGGGCTATCTGGCGCGGGCAAGATTCGGGTCAATAAGGCGGGCTGCCTTGATGCATGTAACCTCGGACCCGTGATGGTGATCTATCCAGAGGGTACCTGGTATACCTTTATTGATACCGATGATATTGAAGAGATTATTCAATCCCATTTGCTTAAAGGTAAGCCTGTTGAACGTTTGTTGGCGGTTTAACCCTTCTTCCTCTAAAAAGACTCGCGCATGAATAGCCGCACCCAAGTGCTTTCGATTGAAGGTGTTGTTGGTCCAATTGAAATGGCAATTGATTTGCCCGATCTGCTCAAAAGCGATCCCAGTTTTATGGTGCGTGGCCTGGCCTTAGTTGCCCATCCGCATCCTCTGCTGGGCGGAACAATGGATAACAAGGTTGCACAAACGATTGCTCGGGCATTTAATCAATTAGGCTATGTTAGTGTCCGTCCGAATTTTCGGGGCGTTGGCGGTACGGCCGGCATTCACGATGAGGGTGTGGGTGAACTGGCGGACTTGCTGCATGTATCGGAGTGGATGCGTCATCCGCATACCTGGATGAATAATGAATTAACTGAACAGTACATCTGGACGAATTCCGTTGTGACCTTGCCGCTCGTGGTTGCAGGCTTCTCGTTTGGTAGTTTTGTCGGTAGCCATTTAATTAAGGCCTTGGCCGATTTAGGCCGCCCTGCAGAACGCTCTGTCATGGTGGGTAGTGCCGCAGGTAAATGGGAATTACTGGATGTGCCAAAAGATACGATCCTGATTCATGGTGAACTCGACGAGACTATTCCCTTGTCTAATGTATTTGATTGGGCAAGGCCACAAGAGCTAACCGTTCAAGTGGTACCCGGCGCAGACCATTTTTTTCACCGCAAATTGCACTGCATACGGAATATTATTTTGGGTGAGTGGCTAGGTCAGCCAGCTTGGCCAAACTAATGGTAAAGACCATGGAAGAAAAATCACTGATTGAATACCCCTCTATTTTTCCAATTAAGGTTATGGGAAAAGATGCCCCTGAATTTTTACCGGCCATGGTGCATATCGCCAAACAGTTTGATCCCATTTTTGATGAACAAACGGTGGAGCAACGTCCGTCTCAAAATGGTAAATACATAGGGTTGACGCTCAGTATCAATGCAACCAGTCGCGAGCAACTCGATGAGCTCTATCGCACCTTATCAACCCACCCCCTTGTTAGCATTGTTCTCTAGTTGAGATGGCATGACTATAGCCATTCAGCAGCTTGGCGTAGTGGATTATGTAACAACGTATGAAGCCATGCGTTTATTTACAAAAGAGCGCACTGCATCGACCCTAGACAAAATCTGGGTCTTGGAGCACCCCCCTGTTTTTACTTTGGGCCTCGCTGGTGATCCTGCCAACTTGCATGCTGCCGATGGCTCTATTTCCTTAATTCAGGTTGATCGAGGCGGGCAGATTACTTATCATGGACCTGGACAGCTCATCGTCTATTTATTGCTAGACCTTCGCCGGTATGGCTTGCATGTCAAAGAGTTCGTTTATCGGATTGAGCAGGCAGTCATGGATACCTTGGCTGAGTACGGATTGCCAGCCGTTCGCGAGGCCGGAGCCCCTGGCATCTATATTGCGCCATCGTATCAGGGCGGATCGGAGTGGCATGGCGCTAAGATTGCAGCATTGGGCTTAAAAGTAACGAGGCATTGTTCGTATCATGGCCTTGCCCTTAATGTAAATATGGATTTGGCGCCGTTCCAGCAAATCCACCCTTGTGGCTATGCGGGATTACGTACGGTAGATATGAGAACATTGGGGATCGAAGACAATATGGCATCAATTGCTCAGCACC
>CAWUTW010000068.1:0-8119 GCA_963925585.1 uncultured Polynucleobacter sp.
CTGGGCCGCCGCAGCGCAATCCGCCTGATGGTCGAAAATTACGGCTTAATCCCCGAAAAACTGGCCCCTTTGAGCGATCGGGAGATTAAGGAGTTATTAGCCAAACTCCACCACATGGCGGAAAAAGGCCAATCGGTTGCCTTAGAAACGGCTACCCGGCCTTATCGCTAGGGCATAACCCTAAAGCACACAGTTTCCCGATGACCAGTATCATTGTGGGCTATTGCTTACATTATTAAGGAGATAGCATGCCTGGCTTGCTTCCAAACGTAGATCCCGATGGACTGCTCGAGTTTTCGGTGGTCTATACCGACCGCTCGCTCAACCACATGTCGGAAGAGTTCAAAAAAGTCATGGTGGATATCTCTAGCGTACTGAAGGATGCCTATCAGGCTAGCTCGGCGATTGTGGTTCCCGGTAGTGGCACATTTGGTATGGAAGCAGTGGCACGTCAATTTGCAAACCAAGAAAAGATCTTGGTATTACGTAACGGTTGGTTTAGTTATCGCTGGACGCAAATTTTTGATATGGCTAATATTACCCAAGACATTCATGTGATTAAGGGTAAGCAAGTCGAAAACGCGACGCAGGCGCCGTATGCACCAGCTCCGATTGAAGAAGTGGTGGCCTATATTAAAAAAGAGAAGCCAGCCGTCGTCTTTGCTCCCCACGTAGAAACCTCAGCCGGCATTATTTTGCCAGCGGATTACCTGCGTGCAGTAGGTGACGCAGTGGAATCGGTTGGTGGCTTGTTTGTGCTGGATTGCATTGCTTCTGGTGCCATGTGGGTTGACATGAAGGCGTGCAAGGTAGACGTCGTGATCAGCGCGCCACAAAAGGGTTGGAGCAGTTCGCCGTGCTGCGCCTTAATTGGCCTGAGCGCACGTGCGCGCACCAAGATCGACAGCACACAGAGCACCAGCTTTTCCACTGACCTGAAAAAGTGGTTGCAGATCATGGAAACCTACGAAAAAGGGGGTCACGTGTATCACACCACGATGCCAACCGACGCCTTGAAAATTTTACGTAACGTGATGCAAGAAACGCAAGCCCTGGGTTTTGATCACTTGCGTAATCAGCAAATCGAATTGGGTAAAAAAGTACGCGCAATGTTGGTTGAGCGCGGCTACCCTTCAGTAGCTGCTCCCGGATTTGAAGCGGCTGGCGTAGTAGTGAGCTATACCGAAGACCCAGATATTCAGACGGGTAAGAAATTCATTGCCTTGGGCTTGCAAACCGCTGCGGGCGTACCCTTGCAGTGCGACGAGCGCCCAGACTTTAGAACCTTCCGTATTGGTTTGTTTGGTTTAGAGAAGTTGACGCACGTGGATCGCACCGTGGCCCATCTCGAAAAAGCCATGGACCAGATTCAGTCGGTGGCTGCTGTAGCAGCTTAATTACGGTTTAGTAGTGGGGCGGTATTTCGTCGCGTAGGTCTCTAGCGTCGCTACCGCCACCCGGTCCTTCCGAGCCGCTCGCGCTCATTTGCTCCTTAAGTGACTTGATCTCGCGGTACAAATATTCAATTTGCTGCTGTTGTTTATAGATGGTCTGATTGAGATTCTCAATCAAGTCCTCTGCAAAACTGAGCTTCACTTCTACATTGGTAATGCGTTCTTCGCTTGACATGGCATCGCCTCCTAATTGGTTTCGGCTACGACTACAAAGCGGCCATCTTCCATTTCGGCTTTGGGCCGAATCCAAAAATCATGGGTTTGCAGGGACTCATACACATAGGCGGGCGCTAAGTCGGCTTCGACATTAGCCAAACACATTACCCGATAGAAGCCACCCGTCTTGACGTGCTTGAGTTGGGTATTGGGGGCAAACTGTCCATCGGATGCTTGCGCCATGCGGGGTTTTTGCGTCATTGAATGCTTTCAGTTGATTGCTAAGAAAAGTGCCGCACACGCTCGTAATCCCGACTAATTTCGACGCCATGCTGCTTAGCAATGGCTTGCAGTTCTAATACGCGCAGATCCTTGCTCAATAGTAAAGCCGGACGGAGACTATAGGCCATATCCAGAAAAACTTGATCGTCTAGGTCGCGGCACGAGAACGGCGCCTGTGTAATAACTGCATTATCCAGCAGCCTAGAGCCACTCTCCCATGCCTGCATAATAGTTTCTTGATCTGCACGACTTAGCTTGAAAGTTGGACGCCCAATGACATCGATTAGTTCTGCCATTGAGGCCAGCGTTCTTACTGCATCGACCTGCTTGGCATCGAGCAGGAATTGAATGGGCTCAGCACTGGGATCTTTAAACACCAGTAGATCCAAAATAACATTGGTGTCCAGCACCAAGCGCGGCTTTGTATCAGTCAAAGCGGTATTCACTATTTGTGTAAATCCCTTAGTTAGCAGGCGCTTTCCAGATCTCGGGGACCACGGTGACTTGCCCTTGATCCGCAGAGACCAGCATCTCGCCATCTTGAATATTAATGTGAATGATCATGCTGCGTTCTACCAGTGCAATCAAGGCTTTTGATTGCTCCTCGGGTATTGCGACAATGCTCAGGTTACGCGCGCGCTCCAACTTATTTTTGATGCCTTCCCACCATAACTTACTGGTATTGCCGGCATAGCAATAGACTGCTACTTGATCGGATCGACCGCAAGCTTTCAGAATGCGCCGCTCGTCGGGCTGGCCAATATCGATCCACAGATTGATGGCACCCGTAAGATCTTTCACCCAAATATCGGGCTCGTCGGTATCGCTTAATCCTTTGGTAAAAACCAAATACTCTTGGGCATTGAGGGCAAAGGCAATCAGGCGAATCATCATGCGCTCATCGGTCTCAGACGGATGCTTTGCAATCGTTAAGGGATGACTGGCATAGTAGTAGCGGTCCCCATCGGAGATGTGGAGTTCTGCTTTGTGAATGGTGGCGCGCAATGCCATGAAAAAGTCCCTAAATTAATCCGCTGTTTGCCCTGATTAGCGGCAGAAAACAGACTATCATAATCCCCCTGGGGTATTAGGGCGCTGGAGCGCTCAGAACCAGCCGCATACGCTGATGGGGAATGCCCACTTCATCAAAGATGGCGCCATCTGGCTTAAATTGCAGTTTGGCGTAGAAAGGGGCCGCGCTTTGCTGAGCATGGAGCTCAAATACGTTTGCGCCTTGCATCATTCCAGCGCGGATCGCCTCGCCGAGTAAGACTGTTCCTATGCCTTGGCCACGAAAGTCCTCGAGCACCGCCATGCGCCCAATCTTGGCTTTGCTGGGGTCCTGCTCATCTAAAAAGATGCGTGCGGTAGCAACACACTGACCATCGACGAAGGCCAGTGCATGCTCGGCAATCGGGTCGTAGTCATCGATTTCCAATTCGACAGGAATGCCCTGTTCTTCTACAAACACAGCGTAACGAATAGCGTATGCCGCATCACGTGCTGCCGACCAAGACCGGGTTTCAATTGCAATCATGATTTACAGAAATTTCGGCGGTATCAATCAGGCGATATCCGACCTCCAAAGCATGCCTAATCACTGCGCACTCCGCCTTTGCTTGACTGGGGTCTTCGCCCATTTGCCAGGTGCCTAGGCCAATGCGAGACTGAAACAGGGGTATGGATTGCATGGCATCTAATATAACTAAAAAAACAGCCGTCGAAGCAGATGATTACTTACTACCCAAGACTGTGTATCGTATAGCCCTATGATTCGAATTACCGAGCTGCGCCTTGCGATTGACCATGCCCCAGAAGTACTGGAGGAAGCGATCGTGCGCTTTCTTAAAATTACCCCAAAAGACCTGATTTCGTTTGCAGTATTTAAGCGCAGCTATGACGCACGAAAAAACGTAGCCTTGGCATTTATCTATACCGTCGATGTTTCAGTCAAAGACGAAGCACAGGTGTTAACGCGATTTGCTGGTAGCGTCCACGTGCGACCGTCGCCCGATACCCGCTATCACTTTATAGCGAAAGCACCTCAAAAAATGGAGCAGCGGCCAGTCGTCATTGGCTTTGGCCCTTGCGGTATTTTTGCAGCGTTACTACTTGCGCAAATGGGCTTTAAGCCGATTGTGTTGGAGCGGGGAAAAGCAGTACGAGAGCGTACGCAAGATACCTGGGGCTTGTGGCGCAAGAACACTCTTAATTCCGAGTCCAATGTGCAATTTGGTGAAGGCGGCGCCGGCACCTTTTCTGATGGCAAGTTGTGGAGCCAAGTTAAAGATCCGAAGTTTTATGGCCGTAAAGTGTTGCATGAGTTTGTCAAGGCTGGCGCCCCTGCAGAAATTTTGTACGTTGCTAAGCCGCACATCGGCACCTTTCGCCTAGTGGGCGTGGTTGAAAAAATGCGCCAAGAGATTATTGCTCTGGGCGGAGAAATTCGCTTCTCCCAAAAAGTCACCGGTTTTGATATCGAGGAGCAGCAGATTCGGGGTGTACGGCTGGAGAATGGTGAGCGTATCGTTGCCGACCATGTCATATTGGCTTTGGGTCACAGTGCGCGCGATACCTTTCAGGCCTTACATGATGCTGGTGTGTATTTAGAGGCAAAGCCATTCTCGATTGGATTTCGGATTGAGCATCCACAGTCGATGATCGATAAGGCGCGCCTAGGCCCCCATGCGGGCAACTCCTTGATTGGGGCAGCCGATTACAAATTAGTGCACCATGCCAAAAATGGGCGCTCCGTCTATAGCTTTTGCATGTGCCCGGGTGGCACGGTAGTAGCTGCTACATCAGAGCCGAACCGCGTGGTTACCAATGGCATGAGTCAGTATTCGCGCAACGAACGTAACGCGAATGCCGGCATTGTGGTGGGCATTACGCCAGAGGATTATCCGGGCGGCCCGATGGCTGGAATTGAATTTCAGCGCGCCATTGAATCCAAGGCATTTGAGCTCGGTGGTAAAAATTACGAAGCACCCGGTCAACTGGTTGGGGATTTTTTAGCGCAGAAGCCATCGACTGACTTTGGCAGTGTGTTGCCATCCTACAAACCCGGTGTGCATTTAACGGATCTGGCTAGCAGCTTGCCCGACTATGCGATTGAGGCCATTCGAGAGGCGATTCCTGCATTTGAAAAACAGATTCCAGGCTTTTCAATGAACGATGCCGTACTAACTGGTGTTGAAACCCGTACCTCATCGCCTTTGCGGATCACGCGCGGCGCGAATTACCAAAGTCTGAATATCAAAGGCCTTTATCCCGCGGGAGAGGGCGCAGGTTACGCTGGCGGCATTATGTCTGCCGGAATTGATGGCATCAAAGTCGCCGAGGCTCTCGCATTGGAGTATTTGGCCCAGCACTCCCAATAAAGGAAGTCTTAACCTGGCTTTTATCGGCATGGGTTTTCAGAACAGACGATAATGCGGCATGGCTTTAATCGTACTTACAGATGCAAAACTGGCTTTTGGCCACGTTGACTTACTTGCTAACACGGCTTTTACGCTTGAATCAGGTGAGCGCGTTGGCTTAATTGGTCGTAATGGCACTGGTAAATCATCCCTCCTTAAAATCTTGGCTGGCCTTGAAAAGCTAGATGACGGTCTATTGCAATACCAACAAGGTTTGCGGATTGCGTATGTGCCCCAGGAGCCGATCTTTGAAGCGACGGAAACCGTATTCGATGCTGTTGCGAAAGGCGTATCGCAGGCGAAGTCCTTAAGGGAAGAGTACGAGACTCTCAGCGTAGGAGATTGGGATGACGCATCCCATCAGCGCCTCGATGAACTGCAATCCGCCTTAGAGGCAGTCAGTGGTTGGAATTGGGAGCAGCGCGTACACGAAACTCTGGATCGATTGCACCTGCAAGCCGAGATGAGAATCACGGCGCTATCGGGGGGTACTAAAAAGCGCGTTGCCTTAGCGCAAGCCTTAGTTGCAGTTCCAGACGTACTGTTACTCGATGAACCAACCAACCACTTGGACCTGGACTCCATCGCATGGCTAGAGGAATTATTAAAAGAGTATCAAGGCTCAGTGGTATTAATTACCCACGACCGTGCATTCTTGGATGCGGTTTGCACCCAAATCGTGGAACTGGATCGCGGCATTCTACGCGGCTATCCCGGTAACTTTTCCGCCTATGAAGTATTAAAGGATCAGGAACTGAATGCGGAGTCTTTAGCCAATGCCAGGGCCGATAAAATGTTGGCGCAGGAAGAGGTTTGGATACGCAAGGGCGTAGAGGCACGGCGCACGCGTAGCGTTGGCCGGATCGCCCGCCTTGAAAAACTACGTGCTAGCCGTGCACAGCGGCGCGATGCCATTGGCCAAGTGAAGTTGGCTGTGTCGGCAGGGGATCGCAGCGGCAAGATCGTAGCGGACTTGCAGAACATATCCAAATCATACGATCGCCCGATCGTGCAAGACTTTACGGCCACCATCTTGCGTGGTGATAAGGTTGGCCTCCTTGGCCCCAATGGCGCTGGCAAGACAACCTTGTTAAAGCTGATTCTTGGTACCATTGCGCCAGACTCCGGAACAGCGGTGATGGGAACGCGCATTGAAGTGGCGTATTTTGACCAAATGCGCGAAGGCCTTGATCTCAATGCATCGCTGGAAGATTACATTAGCCCCGGAAGCGAATGGATCGAAATCAACGGCAACCGCAAGCACGTTAAGAGTTATTTGAGCGATTTCTTATTCGCACCGGAGCGCACCAATTCACCCGTCAGTACCTTATCGGGTGGTGAGCGCAATCGCTTATTACTTGCCCGCCTATTTGCAAGGCCAGCCAACGTCTTAGTACTGGATGAGCCTACCAACGACTTAGACATCGATACCTTGGATCTCTTGGAGCAACTGCTTCAGGACTACAAGGGCACGGTCTTTTTAGTTAGCCACGACCGTTACTTTTTGGACAATGTGGTAACGAGCATTATTGCCAATGAGGGTGATGGATTTTGGCGTGAGTACGAGGGCGGCTATGAGGACTGGAAAATTCAGAAGGCGCGCTCCGATCAAATTCGCTCGGAAAACGGCAGCCTAAAGACAGAACCTACTGCAAAAGCAACAATCAAACCAGCAGAAAAAGAAAGTAAGGACATAAAGCCAGTTGCTGCTAAAAGCGGTATTCAAAAACTCAATGGCAAAGAGCGCCACGAGTTAGAGGCATTGCCCTTACAGATTGAAGTTCTCGAAACAGAGCAAGCGGAGATTGGCTTGGCGATGAGTAACCCCGATTTATACAAAAATGAACCTGAACTGGCTGCTAGTATGCAAGCCCGCTTAACAGAAGTGACCAATCAGGTCGATACCATGCTGCAGCGCTGGGAATTACTGCTGAGCCGTTCCGAGTCTTAAGTCCAGACTTCCTTAATCTTTGCTTGGAGTAGTATTGGCAGCATTAGCAGCATTAGCAGCATTGGCGAGGTGAAGTTGACTGCGCAGCCGTTCCAGCTCATCCAGCAAATCCAGGGCAAGCGCCACTCCAGGAGAATTTAGCTCCAAATCATGCATTAAACGGGCAGCCGTTTTGGCTCGCTTGAGCGAGTCGCCACTGAAACGCCAATCCTGAGGCGATCCGCCAGCAGGACTTAAAACGCCTTCGGAGACCCAGGCCATGATGAGATCTTCTGGGGTCTGCGTTGCTTGTGCGAGCTCCACTATGGTCATATGCACATCATGCTCAACAATGCTGCCTTCAATCCAAGTAATGTGGGTTTGTCTCATGCCATTTATCCCTTTTAGTGACTTCTGGGCTGGAAATCAAATGCACCTTGCAGCGTGCGATAGGCTTCTTTTTGCGCTTCGGTTTCTGCTTTGGGCAAAACAATATTAGGTACAACATAGAGATCACCAGGTTCTTTACTGGGGATGCCTTTGCCTTTGAGGCGCATCTTGCGTCCAGCAGCAGTACCGGCTGGAATGGTGAGCTCTAACACTGCCCCAGTTGGCATCGGCACATTGACGCTGGTGCCTAAAGCAGCCTCCCATGGGCTCAGTGGTAAATCCAAAAAAACATCTTTACCGTCAACACGGTAAATGGGATTCGGACGAATCTCAATCTCCAAATACAGATCACCTGCTGGTCCGCCCCCAAATCCTGGACCTGCTTGGCCTGCGAGGCGTAAATTTTGGCCCGCACGAATGCCTTGCGGAATGCTGACATCCAATTTGCGCTCTTGCATGAACATCTTACCCTGATCATCGTAGGTCGG
>CAWUTW010000069.1:0-8239 GCA_963925585.1 uncultured Polynucleobacter sp.
TTGTTAAAGGCACTGCGCCCTTTGCCTTAGTCGTCTCCCCACTCTTAAATGGCTTTGATTGGCCAAGTCAGGGCCTCCTTTTTATTACCGAGGCGGAGCTTTTTACCCTAACCACGCGTCAGCGCCGCAAAGACAGCAGCAGGGAGGCAAGCGATCCCGACATGCTCTTCAAGGATTTAGCCGAGCTTAAGATCGGCGATCCAGTAGTGCATGTGGAGCATGGCATTGGCCGCTACCAAGGCTTGGTTTTGCTCAACCTAGCGCCACCAAAAGAAGCGCCCATTTTTGAAGAATTTTTGCATCTGATCTATGCCAATCAAGCTACCTTATATGTACCAGTGCATCAACTGCAATTGGTTACCCGCTATGCGGGCGCCGATCCCGATTCAGCGCCACTGCATCAGTTAGGCTCTGGCCAGTGGGATAAAGCCAAGCGCAAGGCCGCTCAACAAATTCGCGATACCGCCGCTGAGTTATTGAGTTTGTATGCAGCCCGAGCAATCCGCCAAGGGCATGCATTTGAATATTCAGCGCACGATTACGCTGCCTTTGCCGAAAGTTTTGGCTTTGAAGAAACTCCCGATCAAGCCAATGCCATTACGGCGGTGATTGGCGACATGACAAGCGGTACACCAATGGACCGCCTCGTGTGTGGCGATGTGGGATTCGGCAAAACCGAGGTTGCTTTGCGCGCGAGTTTTATTGCGGTCATGGGTGGCAAACAAGTAGCCATACTAGCGCCAACCACCCTACTAGCCGAGCAGCATGTGGCTACTTGGAAAGACCGCTTTGCTGACTGGCCAGTGCGGATTGTGGAACTCTCTCGCTTTAGAAGCACTAAAGAAATCAACGCGGCACTGGAGGCGATCACCAATGGTGAGGCCGATATCGTCATTGGTACCCATAAATTGCTTTCGAAAGAAACCCAATTTGCGCGTCTTGGCCTCGTGATCGTCGATGAGGAGCATCGCTTTGGCGTACGTCAAAAAGATGCCCTGAAAGCATTGCGGGCGGAAGTCGATATTTTGACGCTGACCGCCACCCCGATTCCAAGAACCTTGGGAATGGCTATGGAAGGATTGCGGGAGTTTTCTGTAATCGCAACCGCACCGCAAAAGCGCCTGGCAATCAAAACCTTTGTCCGGCGTGAAGGCGATGGTATTGTTCGCGAGGCAGTACTGCGCGAAATCAAACGCGGTGGGCAGGTCTACTTTTTACACAATGAAGTGGAGACGATCGAGAATCGGCGGCATGCCTTGCAAACCCTGATCCCCGAGGCGCGCATTAGTGTGGCGCATGGGCAAATGCATGAACGCGAACTCGAATCCGTCATGCGGGAGTTTGTAACGCAGCGCAGTAATATTCTGCTCTGCACCACCATTATTGAGACCGGTATCGATGTGCCTACAGCTAATACCATCATCATGCACCGCGCCGATAAATTTGGCTTGGCGCAGCTACATCAATTACGTGGCCGCGTTGGCCGATCGCATCACCAGGCATACGCGTATTTATTAGTGCCTGATCCTGAGGCCCTAAGTAAGCAAGCCAAAATGCGGCTCGACGCCATTCAGGCAATGGAAGAATTAGGCTCTGGCTTTTATCTAGCAATGCATGATTTAGAAATTCGGGGTGCGGGCGAGGTGCTGGGGGATAAACAGTCGGGCGACATTCATGACATTGGATTTCAGCTGTATACCGAAATGCTCAATCGCGCAGTCAAATCACTGCGTAGCGGAAAAGAGCCTGATTTGTTAGCACCACTGCAGGTCACGACCGATGTCAATTTAGGTGTGCCAGCACTGCTGCCAGAAGATTATTGCCCTGATGTGCATGAGCGCCTATCGCTGTACAAGCGCTTTGCCGGAACCCACGATTTTTCTGAGCTCATGGGTTTGCGTGAGGAGTTAGTCGATCGCTTTGGTGATTTGCCAGATCCGGCTAAATCCTTTTATGAAACGCACCGCCTGCGCCTGGAGATGAGTGGTTTTGGCATCAAGAAAATTGATGCTGGGCCAACTGCCATTCAGATAACCTTCATTCCGAATCCCCCGATTGATTCGCTGCGCATTATTCAATTGGTGCAATCCAATAAACAAGTGTTACTCAACGGCCAAGATCGACTCAAGGTATTGCCTCAAAAAGCGGGTGACTTTGATAAATTGGAGCAGCGCTTAGATCAAATACGCCGACTGTTAAAGCACCTGAGCACATCGGCCACATTAGCGAGTGCATAAATCAGTGGTTACCCTAAAAAAGCCAACCCTTTATGAGCCAATATTCGCTTACTATGGTTCTATGAGTACCCCACTATGACTCTTGGCCAAATTATTGTTGTGCTGTCCACAGCCCCGATTGATCGTGGTCTATCGAATACCTTGGGTAATCTGGCAACCAATTTAGGCCTGTCTCTCAAGCCCTTTGACAACCAGGGCTGTGTTGTGGTGGGTAACACGCACGCCCAGCGCTGGCAGGTCTCGCGTGAGCTTGCTCCAACCGAGCGTGAGGCTTTTCGTAAGCTGGCCTCTAGCCTGAGTCTTGATCTGGCTTTTTTAGCGCCCTCCTTTAAGCCTACTCGCCTACGGATTTTGGCGATGGACATGGACTCCACCTTAATCAATATTGAGTGCATTAATGAGATTGCCGATTTTGCAGGTAAGAAAGCACAAGTGGCGGCGATTACGGAGGCAACGATGCGTGGCGAGATTGCCAACTTTAGTGAAAGCTTGCGCCGCCGTGTTGCACTGCTTCAAGGCGTTTCAGAATCGGTGCTAGAGGCAGTCTATCGTGAACGCCTGATACCTAACCCAGGCGCTAATCAATTACTCACTGCTGCCAATGCCGCCGGGTTACATACCCTGCTGGTTTCGGGTGGCTTTACTTTTTTTACGCAGCGCATGCAACATGATCTCGGCTTTGCAGAAACGCACGCCAATACTTTAGACATTCAAGATGGAAAATTAACGGGGCTCGTGCTAGGCGATATCGTCGACGCTGCAGGTAAAGCAATGTGCGTAAAAAATGCGTGTGCTGCATTGGGATGTAAAAAAAGTGCAGTGATTACTATTGGCGATGGCGCCAATGATCTGTTGATGATGAAAGGCTCAGGCTTAAGTATTGCCTACCGCGCCAAGCCCATCGTTAAAGAAAAAGCCGACGCGGCGTTTGACCGAGTCGACTTAGACGCCACGCTGGCGTTGATCGCGCAATAAATTTACGGGCTCGTTTTACCCAGCTTACAAACGCTCAAATACAACCGCAATACCTTGACCGCCACCAATACACATGGTGACGAGCGCATACTTACCGTTCACGCGCTGTAATTCATGAATCGCTTTGGTTGCAATTGCGGCGCCCGAGCAACCAATCGGATGACCCAGCGCAATCGCACCACCATTCACATTGGTCTTTGCAGGATCTAAACCCAAGCCCTTGGTAACTGCCAATGCCTGCGCCGCAAACGCCTCATTGGATTCAATAACATCGATTTGATCTAACTTTAATCCGGCGCGCGTCAATGCAATTTTGGATGCAGGAATAGGACCCTCGCCCATGATGTGGTTAGGAACACCTGCAACTGCATAGGAGACCAATCGGGCAATCGGCTTTTGGCCCGCTTTAGCAACAGCATCTGCAGCAGCCAATACAAAAAAGGCTGCGCCATCATTAATACCAGAAGCGTTACCTGCAGTAACCGTACCGCCCTCTTTTTTGAATACCGCCTTCATCTTGCCGAGCGTTTCCATGGTGGTATCGGGCTTGCAATGCTCGTCGGTATCGAATACCACATCGCCTTTGCGGGACTTAATCGTAATCGGAACAATTTGCGACTTGAAGCGACCCTCTTTAATTGCCACGCTAGCCCTGCGGTGCGACTCCACCGCAAACGCATCTTGCTCTTCGCGGGTCAATTTCCATTTTTCAGCAAGATTTTCTGCAGTAACGCCCATATGACCAACACCAAATGGATCGGTTAGGACCGAAACCATGAGGTCAATCATTTTGGTATCGCCCATGCGCGCGCCGCTACGCATTGCAGGTGATCCATACATACCGCGGGACATCACTTCAACGCCGCCGCCAACGCCGTAGTCACAGTCGTTGAGCATGATGGCTTGCGAGGTGGTGACAATTGCTTGCAGACCAGAGCTGCAGAGGCGATTTAAAGACATCGCCACGGACTCCATTGGTAAACCTGCCTGAATGGATGCAACGCGTGCAACGTAAGCATAGCGACTGTCGGTCGGGATGGTATTGCCAACCGTAACGTAATTGATGTCTTGGGGGTTCACGCCGGATCGCGCAACTGCTTCTTTCATGACGACGCCGCCAAGCTCCGAAGGCTCTAAGCTACTGAGGCTGCCATTGAAGGCGCCAATGGCAGAACGTACCGCACTTAATACAACGACTTCACGACTCATGGTAATCCCCTTAAATTAAGCAATTCATCTGGAAAGCCTTCGCTCACCAAGCTATTTTTACCCGATTGCCTACAATTGAGCAATCAGGTCGTGCCCCTGCGTGTCTACAATCGTTCCGCGCACAAAATCCCCCACCCGATAGCGTTTGGATGGCTTACTGACCGGCAAAATCCGCACGATTCCATCAATTTCTGGGGCGTCGCCGGCGGTACGACCGATGCCACCCGCCTCGCTTACCTGATCAACCAAAATTGGCATGCGTTTACCCACCCGATTTTTGAGCCGATCGACCGATATCGTTTCCGCTTTGGCCATAAAACGGGCTTGACGCTCTTCCCGAATCGATTGATCCAATGCGCCTTCAAGTCCATTGGCTGTGGCACCGGTAACTGGCGAATAGGCAAAGCACCCCGCCCGGTCAATTTGCGCTTGGTCTAAAAAATCCAATAAATAGCTAAACTCTTCTTCGGTTTCTCCTGGGAATCCAGCAATGAAGGTGCTGCGAATCACAAGCTCAGGGCAAATAGCGCGCCACGCCTCGATGCGATCTAAATTACGCTCACCACTAGCCGGCCGCTTCATGCGTTTGAGCACATCGGGATGCGCATGTTGCAATGGAATGTCAAGGTAGGGCAAAAGTCCAAAGCCATGCTCTTTAAACTCAGCCATGATGGGCACTACATCATCGACGTGTGGGTATGGATAAACGTAATGCAGGCGCACCCACGCTTGATGTTCACGCGCAATCTGATTGAGGGCGCTGACTAAATCGAGCATCTTGGTTTTGAGCGGTTTGCCATCCCAAAAACCGGTGCGGTACTGCACATCAACACCATAGGCGCTGGTATCTTGCGATACCACGAGTAACTCCTTAACGCCGGATTCAAAAAGGCGCTTTGCCTCCATCAAAACTTCGCCAATTGGCCGAGAAACTAAATCACCACGCATGCTAGGAATAATGCAAAACGTACAACGGTGGTTGCAGCCTTCCGATATTTTTAAATAGGCGTAATGTTTGGGTGTTAGCTTCACCCCGATGGGTGGTAGTAAATCGATAAATGGATCGTGGGGCTTGGGTAAATGCAAATGAATCGCCTGCATCACTTCAGCAGTAGCGTGGGGCCCAGTTACAGCAAGTACTTTGGGATGAATGCTTTTAATTAAATCCGAGCCATCCTCATTTTTACGCGCGCCCAGGCAGCCCGTCACTATCACTTTACCGTTTTCAGAGAGGGCTTCACCAATCGCTGCGAGCGACTCTTCCACAGCAGAATCAATAAAGCCGCAGGTATTGACCACAACGAGATCAGCGCCTAAATAGTCTTTAGCAGTCTCATACCCCTCCGCACTCAATTGCGTGAGAATGAGCTCTGAATCAACCAGTGCCTTAGGGCAGCCTAAGGAGACAAAACCAACCTTGCCCGCCACAACTAGTTGTTTTCTTTTTTAGGCGCAGGGGGTGTAAAAGGAAATCCCTTAAACAGACTTTGAGAGCCTTGCATTTGCTCTTGCATCTTCATAAATAGATCTTTGCTCTGCTCCATGTAGTTACCCATCAAGCCCTGCATCATCGGATTTTGCATATTCATGGCTTGTGCCCACGCATCGGCGCCGCCGGTAACGTCTTTGGATTGATCGCTTAATGTGCCGTGGATATCAACAAAGGATTGCATGGTTTTTTCCAGGTAGTTACCCATAAGGCCTTGCATGGAATTGCCATAAAAACGAATAATTTGCGATAGCATCTGTGAAGAAAAGACCGGGGATCCACAGGCCTCCTCTTCCAAGATAATCTGCATCAAAATATTGCGCGTGAGATCGTCTTCGGTTTTAGCGTCCACCACTTTGAATGCCTCGTTCGCCATCACCAGTCCTTTGATGTCAACCAAGGTTACATACGTACTGGTTTGCGTATCGTAAAGACGGCGATTAGGGTACTTCTTAATCAGCCGCTCTTCACCCGTTCGTTTTGTTCTGGTTACCATATCCCAATCCTCCGCACTACATAGATGCCATTACAGACAGTTTAGCTCCGGAATTATCCCGTATGGATGCCGCCGTTGAGTGAAAAATCAGCCCCAGTAGCGAATGCAGCGTCATCTGAGGCGATGTAAGCGCACATGGAAGCGATTTCATCGGGGGTTCCCAAGCGTTTAACCGGGATAGCAGAAACAATCTTTTCGAGCACATCGGGCCGAATTGCCTTCACCATATCGGTTGCAATGTAGCCAGGAGAAACGGTATTGATCGTGACGCCCTTGCCAGCGACTTCTTGCGCTAGGGCCATCGTAAAGCCATGCAAGCCGGCTTTCGCAGTGGAGTAGTTGGTTTGCCCAAACTGCCCTTTTTGGCCATTGACTGAAGAAATATTGATGACGCGACCCCAGTTGTTGTCAACCATGCCTTCAATGACCTGCTTGGTCACGTTAAACAAGGAATTGAGGTTCGTGTCGATTACCGCCTTCCAGTCCTCTGGCGTCATTTTGCGAAAGACGCTATCGCGCGTAATGCCTGCATTGTTGACTAAAATATCAACGCGGCCCACTTCGGCTTTCACTTTATCAAATGCCGCTACGGTAGATGCCCAATCGGATACATTTCCCTCCGAAGCAATGAAGGTGTAGCCTAGGTCTTTTTGCTCTCCTAGCCAACGATCGCGGCGCGGGGAATTCGGTCCACAGCCTGCAATAACCAAATGTCCCTTTTTGGAAAGCCGCTGGCAAATCGAGGTACCAATTCCGCCCATACCACCCGTTACATAAGCAATTCGTTGCGACATCGTATTACCCTCTTTTCTTTATTTATATTGCGTCTTTAAGGTGTTGCATTCATGAATACCAGTTTCTTACGTTACTTCATCCGCTTTTTCTTTGACGTACTTGCCTGGGGCTGCTACCCCTTTTTTATACTTTGCATTCCCAAAGCTAGCGCTAGCCTTCACTTGCTTACCGCCAAATTGAGTGAGCCATTCGGTGTAGTCTGGCCACCAACTGCCGCGAACATCCTTGGCGCCTGCGAGCCAATCCTCTGCCTTGGCTGGTAATTTAGGGTTGACCCAGTAGTGGCGTTTATTTTTTGCGGGCGGATTAATCACGCCAGCAATGTGGCCGGATGCGCCAAGTACAAAGCGATTCTTGCCTTTGAGAATTTGAGTCGAGCGATAGCCGCTATGCCACGGAACAATATGATCATCGTGCGATGCATAAATGTAAGCGGGGCAATCAATTAATGAAAGGTCGACTTTTTCGCCGCACACCTTGAGTTTGCCGGGCTTCACCAATTCATTTTGCAAATAGAGATGGCGCAAATACCAGCAATACATGGCGCCAGGCATGTTGGTCGAATCGCCATTCCAATACAGCAAATCAAATGGTGGTGGTGAATTTCCTTTGAGGTAATTCTCAACCACGTAGTTCCACACTAAATCATTGGGACGCAAAAAAGAGAAGGTGTTTCCCAGGTCCAAACCAGACATCAAACCGAATTGACCTTGCTCGCCGCCGATGGTATTTTCTCGATGCTTAACCGTATCCTCATCAATAAAAATATCCAATATTCCGGTGTCACTAAAGTCAAGTAAGGTGGTGAGCAAGGTAAGGCTTGCAACCGGCTTTTGTTTTCGTGCTGCCATTACGGCTAATGCATTACTCACCAAGGTTCCGCCGACACAAAAGCCTAATAGATTAATTTGATCCAGACCGCCGATCTCTCTCGTTACCTCAATGGCTTTAATCACGCCATCGCCAATGTAATCATCCCATGTCACCTTGGCCATTGATTTATCGGGGTTTTTCCATGACACTAAAAAAACTGTGTGG
>CAWUTW010000070.1:0-11564 GCA_963925585.1 uncultured Polynucleobacter sp.
GAGCGCATGGTCAGCTCTTCCGGATAAATGAACTGACCCTTCATTGCTGAAATGTCTTTCGGAATATCAACCAGCACGGGGCCGGGTCTCCCGGTCTGCGCAATGTGAAAGGCTTTCTTTAGCGTGAGCGATAAATCATTGATGTCTTTCACCAAAAAATTGTGTTTGACGATGGGTCGCGTAATGCCCACCGTATCCGCTTCTTGGAATGCATCTTCACCAATCGCATAGGTCGGTACGTTACCCGTAATGATGACCATGGGAATGGAGTCGGTGTAAGCAGTTGCAATTCCAGTGACGGCATTGGTGACGCCAGGACCAGAGGTCACTAATGCGACTCCTACTTTGCCTGTAGCACGGGCATAGCCATCGGCAGCGTGCACAGCCGCTTGCTCGTGGCGCACCAAAATGTGCTCAAACTTGTCTTGCTTGTAGATTTCATCGTAGATGAACAGAACGGCTCCACCGGGGTAACCCCAAACAAACTCGACGCCTTCTGCATGCAGGGCATGGACGAGCATCTCGGCACCAATCATTTCAGGTCCGGTTTTGGTAGGGATTGGGGTGGAATCGGCCTTGGAGGCTAAAAATTCGGCGCTGCTGGTATTCATTGGTAAGTTCCTTTGCAATTTTCGGCAAAAAATTGTTTAGGCTGCTCTGTCCCGTGCTTATGGCCCGAGTTCGAACGGCGCTTGAACTGAATAAAAAACCGCTTCTTGGACGGCTCTCTATCCGGTGAACCTTCAATTGTAAAGCAATACCCTAAAATAGAGGCATTCTTCCCACACAAGGCCTTCCCGTTTTTGCATGGCTTCTGCCCCCGAACTCGCTGATTTTCTCAGTAGCGTTGAAAAACGCGCATTCAAACAGGCTATTTACGCTGTGCGGGATGAGGACGCGGCATTGGATATCGTGCAGGATGCCATGATCAAACTGGCCGAAAAATACGGGGATAAACCCAGCGCAGAGCTGCCCCTGCTCTTTACCCGCATTCTTCAAAACCGCATCCACGACTGGTTTCGACGCCAAAAGGTGCGCAATGCCTGGGTTACCCTATTTTCCAATATGGGTAAGAAATCGGGTGAATCCGATGATTACGACCCCTTAGAGCAACTCCAAGCCCCCGATGACAGCCAAATTCACCAAGATGGTGCCCAAAAGTTGGAACAAAGCCAGCTTTTGCGTAGTCTAGAGGCTGAAATAGCAAAATTACCAGCACGTCAACGAGAAGCCTTCCTGATGCGTTATTGGGATGAGCGAAGCATTGCGGAAACTGCCCAGATTATGGGTTGCAGCGAAGGAAGTGTGAAAACCCATTGTTCCAGAGCAACTCAAACTTTAGCTAATGCATTGAAAATAAAAGGAATTTCATTATGAACCGCGACCAAGACCCCCAATTTGAAGTAGATCGAATTGGCAGCGCCGTGCGCGAATGCCTTGACAGCTCAACCGCACAATTACCCAGCCGCGTGACCGATCGCCTGTATCTCGCACGCCTAGCGGCAATGGCAGCCCGCAAGCCTGAATTCGTACCGCAATTGCAGCAGCTATTGCGTCCGCAACTGGCCCTGAATCAGGGTGGCAATAGCAGTCAGCCCTCCTCCAATTGGGTTAGATTAAGTTGGTTTGCACCCTTTATTGTCCTGGCCTTGGGCTTATTGGCGATTGCCGAATGGCAGCAAGATGCGCGCATCAACGACATTGCCGCGGTCGACATTGCCCTACTATCGGATGATGTTCCGCCAGACGCTTATATGGATAGCGGCTTTCTGGCATTCTTAAAACTCAGTAGCACTGCGAAGCGGGAGCTGGAGACCACCAAGTCCGAGAAGGCTGACGCTGCAGTGGACCCATCCTAATTTAGGACCAAAATAGATAGCCATGCTCTCCAGACGTCTCCCGCATACGCAATCGGCACTTGCTGTAAAGCAAGGTGCATGGGGCCTGAGCATGGGCGCGTTCCTTCTTCTCTTTAGCCTACTGGCGATTACTCCTGCCAACGAAGTAGCGGCGCAAACCAAGCAGCCAGCCGCAGCCAGCGCCCCAAAACACAGCGGCAATTGGGACGACTTAAGCCTAGTACAACAAAAGATCTTGGCGCCGCTCGAAGAAGATTGGAGTTACCTCTCCAAAGAGCGCCGGCAAAAGTGGATTCAGGTTGCCAATCTTTACCCCAAGATGAAGCGGGCCGATCAGGAACGCTTGCAATCGCGCATGAACGAGTGGGCCAAACTCTCGCAAAAAGATCGCCGCATCGCGCGCGACAATTACCTCAGTAGCTTGCGCTTCCCTGCGGAAGAAAAAGCCTCCGCCTGGCAGGCTTACCAGCAACTCAGTCCAGAAGATAAGAAAAAATTGGCAGCTAAGGAAGACAACAAGAAAAAGCCGACCGCGGCCAGCTCGCCCACGCTGCAAAATCGCCCTAACCCAGTACCTACCGTAACGCCAGCTGCTGCGCCCAATAAAGACGATGGGGCATGAGCAAAACCCCTTTGGATAACGCTAGCAGTTCCGTTGATACCCCACTGACTGCCTTACCCCCGCCCGGCTTTTGGAAGCGGGTCTTCTGCATTCTCTATGAGCAACTGATTCTGTTGGGCGTGATTGCCCTGCTCTTCTTGTTACCCAACCTCGTACTGGGTATTGTGTTTGGAGTATCGCTTCCCAGCTGGTTAACGTTTTTCTATTTATACGCCGTACTGGCTTTTTATTTTGTTTGGTACTGGACGCATACCGGCCAAACGTTGGCGATGCAAACTTGGCGTGTGAAGTTAGTGAACGTCTCTGGCGCTCGCCTCACCCGTAGGCAAGCACTGTGGCGCTACGTCTACGGCTCGCTGTGGCTGGTGCCTTGCGTCCTGATTCAAGCGAGTGCAGAACTACAAAAATGGGGAATCATTGGCCTGCTCTTTGCAGTCTCGCTGTTCCTCTGGCCGCTGTCCATTTACTTGGATCCGCGGCATCGCCAAACCATTCCCGATCGGCTGGGCAAAACAAAGTTAATTACCTTGCCCAAGATGGAGAAACGAAAGTAAAGCGGCTTCGCGCGATTCTTTAGAAGTGGGCCTACGCTTCGCGTAAACAGTCAATTGCGGTAGCCCGCTGAATCTTGCGCTGAAATTGGTAACCCGCAATGGCGCAGGCGACGAGTCCAAATACAACTCCCATCGCAATTGACGACGCAAACGAATTGAACTCAATTTCAAGCACAAAATACCCTAGCGCCCATGCAGCTAGGGCTGCTGCCAATCCACCCAAAAGGCCGGCCAATCCACCCACGATCGCCAATTCAATACTGGCAATGGCAGCTAGCGTAGGACTCGAAGCGCCGACTGCCTTAAGAAGTGCTGCATCCCGAAAGCGCTCGTCTTGGGTTGCTGAAATCGCTGCAAACAAAACCAAGATGGCAGCCGCAATCGTAAATGTAAACAAGAGACCCAAGGCGGCACCTAAGCGATTCAATACATCTTGAATTTGTTGTAAGGAATTGGCCACATCCACTACGGTGATGTTGGGATAGCGCTGGGTTAAACGAAAGTCGAGCGCTTCGGTACTAGGCGGCTGGTAATACGCGGTAATCCAGGATTGCGGTAAATCGTGTAAGAGTGCTGGCGGCATGATCACAAAGAAATTCACGCGCATGGAGCCCCACTCTAATGTACGTAAGGAGGTAATTTCAGCACTGACGGTCTCGCCGGCAATCTCAAACGCCAGTCGATCACCCAGTTTTAATCCAAGGGTTTTGGCAATACCAGTCTCAATAGAGATCTGGGGTTTGTCTTGTGTAAACCAGTTACCAGCAACCACTTGATTGCCACCTGGCAAATCCATGGTGTACGACAGATTAAATTCGCGATCCACTAAACGGCGGGCATTGTCTTTGCTGTAATCGTTTGGCATCACCGGCCGATTATTAATCTCAATTAATCGCCCACGCACCATCGGATACAAATCCGGCTTGCCAAGGCCTGCTACTGCAAGGTCCTGGGTTAAGGCATCGCGTTGATCATTCTGAATATTGATAACAAATCGATTCGGTGCATCGACTGGCACATTGCCTTGCCAGGTTTTCAGTAAATCCTGTCGCAACAGCAAGATGATAAGGAGAGCCATCAAGGCAATCGCTAATGCAGTAATTTGCATCACCGCAAATGCGGGGCTACGCGCCTGCGCACGCAATGCAAAACGACCTGCAAATCCCAGTCGGCTTAGCACCCCACTCACAGAAGAACGTGCCAATAGATTAAGGGCCGCCCATGACAGCAGTGCAAACACGGCAATTGCACCACCAAAACTCAAACCAACCCAACTAGCGAGTTTCAAGTCGCGCGCAGCCCACAGCAGCAAGACAGCAAAACTGAAGAACCCCAATAAGGCGACCCAGCGCGCTGCAACAGGGACTCCGCTCAGTTCACGGCGGACTAAGCGTACCGGTGAAATCTGTACCAAGGTGAGTAAGGGGGGTCCCGCAAAACCCAATAATAAAAACCAGGAAAGAAGCGCGCTCCATAGAACAGGCCATAGCGATGGTGGTGGTAAATCGGCCAATAATAGATTACCCAAGAACCACATCAGCCCATACTGAATCAGCCAACCTACTGCAATTCCGAATGCTGCGGCCAATAAACCCAACAAGGCCAGTGTTTTCAGTTGCTGGCGCAGGATCGCACTTTGAGTGGCGCCAAAGCATTTCATTACCGCACACACATTGGCCTGGCGAACTACGTAACGGCGCGCAGCCAACGCAATCGCGACTGCAGAGACCATCGCAGTTAAGAGTGCAATCAAAGATAAAAACTGTTCGGCACGATCGAGCGTTTTGCGCATCACCGGCTGCCCCGTCTCCAGGGTTTCAATGCGCATACCGCGCAGCTGACCGGACTCAATTGCATTCACTACCCAGTTTTGATAATCGGCAACGGCTGGATTCGATCCCGCAATCAATAAGCGATAGGTCACGCGACTCCCCAAACCAATCAATTCAGTTTTGGGCAAGTCGTCTAAGGAGATCATGACCCGCGGGGCAAAGTTCATAAATGCAGCACCGCGATCAAGTTCACGCAGCAAGACGGCATCGATACGCAGGCGTGCCTGCCCTAATGCAAGGGTATCGCCAATCTTGGCTTGCAAGACCTCAAGTAAAGCCGGATCAACCCAGGCATTACCGGGTGCTGGGCCATTACTGCTATTGACTTTCTCTTTGTCCTGAGCGTTTGTACTGCGGCTGATTTGCAGTTCGCCGCGCAAGGGGTAATCGCTACTCACAGATTTAAGTGACGATAACTTCCCTCGCTCACCTACCGTTGCCATGCTCGGAAAAACCACCGTTTGTGCAATCGAGAGTTTGCGGTCTTTGGCTGCCTCGATAAATCGGGCTGGAATGGGCTGATCGGCAGCAATCAGTAAATCGGCTGCTAGCAACTGCCGTGCATCAAACTCAAACGCCCGTTGCATCCGGTCGGCTAAAAAGCCGACGCTGGAAAGCGCTGCAACCGATAGACTGAGCGCAATCCCCAGCCAGAGCAATTCGGGCGACTGCAGGTCTCGCCTAAACCACCTCCACGCCTGCAGCATCACGACTGGCTCAAATCCCCTGAATCTGTCCGCCATCCACGCGAATGACAGAGCCAGTAATGTAAGAGGCATTGGCACTTGCTAAGAATGCAGCGGTATCACCATACTCTTTTGGATCGCCATAGCGTCCAGCCGGTATCAATTTGATGCTCGCAGCGACGACCGCGTCGTATGGCACATTCTCACGCTTGGCCCGCGCTTCATCCAGTTGCCGTAAGCGATCCGTTGCAACCCGGCCCGGCATGATGACGTTCACCGTGATGCCCTGGCTGGCCACTTCAGTAGCCAAAGTCTTAGACCAGGCCAGTAAGGATGCGCGGAGTGTGTTGGAGATGGCCAAGTTTTTAATTGGGGCAATCGCGCCCGATGTCGTGCTAGTAATAATGCGACCCCACTTGCGCTGGCGCATGCCGGGTAATACGCGATCGGTGATGGCAATGAGTGAAAGCACCATGTCATTAAAACTTTTTGCCCATAAGAGTGGGTCTTGACCTGCTGCTGGGCTTGGTGCAGGCCCGCCAGTATTGTTGATCAGGATATCAATCGGACCAAAAGCAGCCTCTACTGTAGAAACGTGTGCGTCGATGACCGATAGATCGGATAGATCCCAATTCAGGGCCATTGCCTTGCCACCGGCAGCTTCGATCATGGCCACGGTTTGCGCTAAACCCTCTGGATTGCGGCCTGTAATAGCGACCTGCACACCCTCGCGGGCGAGTGCCACCGCCATCGCCTGACCTAATCCACGGCTAGATGCTAAGACCAGCGCCGTCTTTCTTTTAATGCCTAAGTCCATTTTTCTTCCTTAAACGTAATGTTAATTACTAAATAGCACTGTAGCTTAAAAGTGCAGATCGTACCCGTGAGGCCAAGACCGCACCTTATTGGCGAATAATTGGCTTCGGTAAATTAGCCGATGCCGCAAACAGATCGGCCTCTAACTGCTGCAGAATCGCTGCGAGAGCCTGTTGCTGCCCCAATACCAAGGTTTGCGGCAGGTTATTCGCCAATGCTACGCGTTGCGTATAGCGTTTTGCCGTAATTAATGGAGTAGCTATATTGGGGTTGGTCACCGTCAAAAAGAATTGGACTGAGACTACTGCTTCTGGTTTTCCGCGGTAATCGCCGTAAAGCTCTTCAATGGTTGCCTGCAGCGTGTAAAACGGGAAAAAGCTGGTGCCCTGCGCAACCGCAAGCCGAAAGATACCAGATTGATCAAGCCACTGCCGCGTTGCATTCGAGACCATATTGCTTGGCGTACTGATATACGCATTGTAAAAATCCCTCTCGTAGCGTTGGTCACCTAGTCGATAAACTAAAGACTTACTATCAAATGGGGTGGTTACGGAGAATGATCCCATCTTTAACCATAGCGGCGATTGCATCTTCCGCGGGGAGCCAGCACGTTCTGGTGCCACTAGCCAATGAGCGCTTTCAATTGGAGGCCGCGTGGGAGTGCATGCCAATAAGGTAAACGCAATTACCGTCAGTAAAGTTATGCTGGCGATACGCTGAACAATACAGATTATTTTGCTATGCAATGAATTGATGGCGAGTAGGCTCATTTTTGTACTCCGGTCGTACCAGCATTGACTGGCAGTTGAATGCGTGCGGGTGGCTCAGCCCAAATTAAAGAGGATGGTGAGCGACTGGCAATCCGCATTAGATCATTGAGCTGTTCGCTAGCTTGCTTCAGACTTTCGATGGTAGTTGCAGTGTCACCTTGGGCGCTACTCAGCATTTGCCGTAATACCACTGAACTGGCCACTAATTCTTGGGTGAGTAGCTCCAGCTCGGCATTACTCGTTACGCCATTTATTTTCGCAAGCAAGGTATTCAATTCCTGCACAGACTGGGCTATCCCTTGATTGCCTTTGCCACCCCCCGCCAATACGGTATTGAGATTACTTACCAGCGAGTCAAATTTTTGCTGAGTTTCTACCAAATTTAATGCGCTTAAATTAGTTACTACTTTTTGTAAGCCGGAAAAGATTTCATCTGCCGGGCTGGGTAAGGATGGAATGACAGGGTATTCTGGTTTCCAGCTGAAGGCCAAATCGACATAGTCATGATGATCAATATCAAAATCAAACTCAATGTAGTTCACACCGGTAATGCCCATTGTTTTTACTCGGGCTCGCAGGTTAGCTGCGACGAGATTATTTAAATCACCTAGGAATTGTTTTGGATCTCCATTAATCAGCATGCGCACAATCACATATTCTTTTCGCTCAGTCAGTGGGACATTACTTTCGTAGATCTCGCCAGTTAATCCAACGGAAATGACCTGCCCTACTTTGACGCCCCTAAAGCGCACCGACGCACCCTTATCTAAGCCCGTAACCGATTGCTTAATATATGTTTCCACTTCAAAGGTTTTCTGAAAGATTTGCCCAGATCCAAAAACGAGAATCAGAGCGATCAATGTGCCTATGGCAGCCAATACAAACAAGCCAAGGCGAAAGTAATTGGGATTGGAGTTGCTCATACCGCTTCCTTGCTCATAATGCGATTAAAGAATTGATGCACACGTGGGTCGGCACTTTGATCCCGCAATACTTTAGGATCCCCTTCTGCAATGATGCCTTTGCTTTCCTTATCCAACATAATTACCCGATTCGCAATCGAGTAAATACTAGCTAGTTCATGTGACACGATAACAAAAGTAATCCCTAAGTTTTGCGATAAATCCAAAATAGTGCGATCAAGGTCAGCCGAGGTAATTGGGTCTAGGCCCGCCGATGGCTCATCCAAAAATAGAATCTTGGGGTCCAGTGCCATCGCCCGTGCAATTGCAGCCCGCTTTTGCATGCCACCGCTGATCTCGCTGGGCATGTATTGCTCGTATGGCAAAAGGCCGACTAAGTCCAATTTACATCGGGCCAGTAAATTCATTTGCTCGCGATCTAGGGTGGTGTACTCCTCCATGAAGAGGGTCACGTTTTCGAGTAAATTCATGGAGCCAAATAAAGCCCCCTGCTGGTACATCACCCCAAAGTGCGTCATGATTTTTTGACGATCTTCGCCATGGGCATCGGTAATATCCTGACCTTCAATCAGCACGCTGCCCGCAAGGGGTTCGTATAAACCAAATAGGTTCTTCAATAGGCTAGACTTTCCACAGCCTGAGCCGCCCAGAATCACAAAGATCTCGCCTTCGTTCACCGAGAAATTGAGGTTTTGCAGCAACACATTTTGCCCATACCCCACCGAAAGATTGCGAATGTCGATAGCGGCCATCAGAAATCCGTCTTATATGAAATATAGGCAAACACACCATCCACCAAGACAATCATGACGATGCTGCTTACGACTGCACGCGTTGCTGAAATGCCTACTGCGGCGGCGCCCGTGCCGGTTTGCATGCCGCGCATGCAGCCTACTGCGGCAATCACAATGCCAAATAGCACCGACTTGGTTAGGCCCGAGAACACATCTTCTAGATCTACCGTATTTAAAACGCCGTCATAAAAATTTACCATGGGTACGCCGTAAGCCATCATCGTAAGTGAAGAAGCAAAGACGCTGACGATATCGGCATACAGGGTCAAGATCGGCGCTACCAAAATACCCGCAAGCACCCGTGGCACCACCAAGAAACGCACTGGGCTGAGGCCCCCAGTTACCAAGGCGTCGACCTCACTATTGACCGTCATGGTGCCAATTTCAGCGGCAAAGGCCGCCGAGGAACGTCCTGCCAACAAAATAGCGGTAATTAAGGGGCCCAGCTCTCGAAAGATCCCCAAGGCAACGATCGGGCCAACAAAGGTAATAGCGCCAAACTTTTGCATACCAATGGCAGACTGAAATGACAGAATCACACCAATGAGGAAGGCAACGAGGCCAACAATAGGTAAGGCAGCGACCCCCGCCTGATACGCGGCATTGACAAAATCACCCCAGCGCACTTGGCGGGGATGCAATAAAGCCCAAACTAAATCCGCGGTGACATGGCCCGCAAAGCTAATGATCGAAGCTACGTCTTGTAAGAAGATGTTACTCGCACGGCCGACTGCGACCACAAAGCCATCTTTCGGTTTGGGCGACGTTGCAGGGAACAACTTACCGATGGGATCAAACTGCTGCAGCAAAGGCAAATAGCGCTTGTCCAAACCGGTCAAGGTAAATGCTCCCCCGTGTTTTCCTTGGGCCGCTTGCAAGTCAATCAAAAATGCAACGCCAGCACCGTCTAGGTATTCCACCTGGGATGCGTCAACGCTAAGCGTCTTTTGGCCTGCTGACTGCCCAAGCCACGCATCCTGTTTCTGGCGAACGGTCGTCCAGTTACCACCCAGAGCATAAACATCCATTCTGCCCCGCAGGGCTAATTGCGCATGCGTACCGTTCATGACCTTCCAGTCAAATAGGGCATTAGTGGGTGCTATAGAAACCATTCCTAACTATAAGGGATTTTGAGTTACAAGAATTAGACTAGCAGCACAGCACAGCCCGCATTGGGCTAAAAGGGCTCAGGACATCAAGCCTGATCTGCCATATCGACCCGGTTACCGCCGGCTTTTTTTGCGCGATACATTGATTGATCACTTTGCTTAATAAGGGCTTGTACGCTTTCGCGCTCATCCAGAAAGAGCTTACATCCAATACTGGCGGTAGCCAGGTATTCCATGAACGTACTATTGGGGTCCCCTACCCGGCTTGGAAAGGTGTATGGAATCGCTAGCGCAGTCAGTAATTTTTCTGCAAGCAACTTGGCTTGCTCCAGCGCCGAAGCACGATCCGTTCCCAGTTCACTCATGATCACCATAAACTCATCACCACCATAACGGGCAACGGTATCCACCTCGCGTACCGAATCCCGCAAGCGCTTGGCCGTCTCGGTTAGCAATAAATCACCATAGTGATGTCCGAATTCATCATTGAGTTCTTTTAATGAATCTAAATCAATAAAAATGAGGGCACCATATCGGCCGCTACGCTTACTGGCGATCATGGCAATCTGCAGTCGATCCATAAAAAGATGGCGGTTAGGCAAGCTCGTGAGGGAGTCATAAAATGCCAATTGCTGGACTTCGGCTTCAAGCGCTTTTCGCTCGATCACAATGCTGATTAAATTCGCCTTGTTTTCGATGGTTTTTATATGCTCTTCATCGGGCGCATAGCGCTCCTTGCGGTAACTGTCAAAGGTGCCTAGTACATTTCCGGAAGAAGAAAGAATCGGCTGAGACCAGCACGATAGAAATCCCGATTGATCCACTAAATCGTGGTAAGCAGCCCAATTGGGGTGGGTTTTTAGATCCTCAGCAACGACTATGCCTCCCGTTGCGGCAGCTTCACCGCACGTACCGGCGCCAACACCAATTTTAATCTGTGCTAATGCCGCATTAAGGTAATCCGGAATGTGCGGCGCAGATCCAATCTGAAAGCCCTCTCCTGCTTCGTTTATTAGCATAAGGCTGCAGAACGTACCGGGATACATACGCTCAACATCCAGCACTACTCGCTCAAGCACCAGTTCGGTTGGCGCATTCTTTGCCAGCATTTCGAGTACGGCGTTACGTACAACCTCTCGCTGCTTTTCATTTTTAGTCGCCGTGATGTCTTCAATGATGCCCCATACGACTTTACGGCCATCGACGTTATCCAGCGAAAACCCACTAATCGAAATCGGAAAGCGGCTGCCATCTTTGCGAATGTACTCTTTTTCATTCGGGCCAAAGCAGCCAGAAACGCGTAAATCCTCGATCTGCTGCTTTTCTTGGGCCTCATACTCAGCCGGCGTTATGTCCCAAAAAGACAGTTTTAAAAACTCCTCTTTGGTGTAACCGGTGTAGGCGAGCAGCGTAGGATTCACCTCAATAAAGGCGCCAGTAAGGTAGTCCACCATCGCTATTCCAATGGGTGAGTTTTCAAATAGAAAGATGAACTTGTCTTCTGCCCGTTGCAGCTTTTGTTCGCTCGATTGACCATCGAACTTCGGAAAATGATCGTCCGATGGGCTGTCTTTGTATTTCTGCGCAATCGCGGCAAAC
>CAWUTW010000071.1:0-13166 GCA_963925585.1 uncultured Polynucleobacter sp.
GATTCACAGCGCCGCCTCAAAACTAATCCACTGCGCATACTCGATTCAAAAAACCCAGATATGCAAACCTTAATTGAGGGTGCACCGCGCTTACTCGATTTTCTCGGGCCTGAATCTTTAGCGCATTTTGAAGCGGTGCAAGCATTGCTCAAAGCCAATAACGTACCGTGCAAGATTAATCCGCGCTTGGTGCGGGGCTTGGATTATTACAACCTGACGGTATTTGAGTGGGTAACCGATGCCCTCGGCGCCCAAGGTACGATTGCGGGCGGCGGACGCTATGACCCCTTAATTGAACGCATGGGCGGTAAACCAGCCCCTGCATGTGGCTGGGCCATGGGCATGGAGCGAGTATTGGAACTGATGAAGGTATCCGAGTCATTGCCAGAGCCCACGAATTTATGCGATGTCTTTGTTTTGCATCAGGGCGGCGATACCTTGCGTACCGCTCTCGTAGCTGCTGAGGAAATGCGCAGTGCTGGTATTGATGTTGTTCTGTTTTGCGCGCCAGATGGTCAAACGGCGAGTTTTAAGTCTCAAATGAAAAAAGCCGATGCCAGCGGCGCCGCATTCGCGGTGATCATTGGCCCCGATGAGCTTGCCCGCAATGAGGCGCAACTCAAAGATTTGCGTGGGGGCGAAGAGCAGCGCGCCGTTCCTTTAGATGGATTACTCGGCACCGTAATTGATGCCTTAGTAGCGACATCCGAATAGAATGACGCTTTCGTATCGTATTTAATAGCCTGGACCGTTATGCCTTTAGACCTCGAAGAACAAGAACAACTTGATAGCTTGAAAGCCTTTTGGGAGAAATACCGCTCCGTCATCATGGGCACAGTCACTGCTGTGCTCTTTTTATTTGCTGCCTACAACGGTTGGCAGTGGTGGAAGAACAGCCAAGCAAGCGAAGCCGGTAAGCTCTATGAAACCATGATGAGCTCGATTGAGAAGGGCAATAAAGACCAAAGCATTTTGGCTGCCGAAGACCTGCAAAAGCAATTTGCTGCTACCAGTTACGCTCCTATGGCCAGTTTGATTGCAGCCAAACTGGCGGCCGATGCGGGAGACGCCGCTAAATCACAGGCCTTCTTGCGTTGGGTTGCTGAAAAGTCAGCCAACGATGGCTATAAGGCCCTCGGCAAATTGCGCCTGGCAACGGCCTTGATGGACGAGGGCAGTGCAAAGTCCCTGGCTGAGGCCGATGCGATTTTGAAAAGGACGCCAACTCCAGGATTTGAGCCCTTATGGCTAGAGCGCCGCGGTGATTGGTATTTGGTGCAAGGAAAAAATGCCGATGCGAGAAAAAGTTATTCGCAATCGTGGAAGTTATTGGAAAAATCCAAAGAGTTCCCGCAAGAAGCGCGTAGTCTTTTAAAAGTAAAGCTCGATGCCGTAGGGGGCGTTGAATGAAACGACTTCTAGGCGCTGCTGTTGTTGCCGTATTGGCAGTCAGCCTCGTTGCATGCTCCGGCAAAGCGCGCGTGCGCCAGCCCGCTGAGCTTGTGAAAGTGAGCAACCAGTTTGATTTAGCGCCGGTATGGTCTGTCAACATTGGCTCATCGGAGCCCTTTAACTTTCATCCTGCGGTGGTAGACGACGCCGTCTATGCCGCATCGCGTCGCGGCAATTTGCGTAAATTGGATTTGCAAAGTGGCAAAACTCTATGGGAAGTAACTGTTCCAGAAAAACTCATCATTGGTCCGGGCTCGGATGGTAAGGTCACTGCGGTTGTTACCACGGAAGGCGATGTGTTTGCCTACGATGACACGGGTAAAAATATCTGGAAGTTTTACATTGGCGGCGAAGTATTGAGTGCTCCGGTTGTGGCCGGTGGTGTGGTAGTGATTCGGGGCTTAGATAATCGCTTTGTGGGTTTGGATGCGGCTACCGGTAAGCGCCGCTGGATTTACCAGCGCCAGCAATCGGCATTGTCCTTGCGTGTTGGTTACGGCATGTTATCGATTGGCAATGAAGTGATCGTGACCGGTTTTGCGGGCGGGCGTTTTGGCATGATTGGCATTGCCAACGGCGGACTCGTTTGGGAAACGCCGATCTCCTTTCCGAAAGGCTTCTCCGAAATCGAGCGCCTCAATGACGTGAGTGCCAAACCGAGTATGGAGGGTGAGCTGATTTGTGCCGTGTCCTATCAGGGTCGTATTGGCTGCGCGCAAGCACGTACGGGCACACTGATATGGTTTAAAGATTTTTCTAGCTTTACTGGGACAGCCCAGAGTAGTGATTTTGTTTTTGCCGCCAATGAAAAATCGCACGTAATTGCATTTCGGAGCAGTGACGGCGCACAGGTATGGGAGAACACCCAACTGACGTGGCGCGATGTCGGCGAGCCCCTAGCAATTGGCAGGGTTGTCTTGATGGGCGATAAGCAAGGATACATTCATGCGATGTCGCAGTCGGGCGGCGAGATGCTAGCGCGTATTCGCCATGACACAACGCCGGTGACTGCAGCACCGATTGCAGTAGGCGGCTTGATTCTGGTTCAGTCTCAAGGTGGCAAATTAGCGGCGTATAGCCCTAAATGAAGCCGGTCATCACCATCGTTGGCCGACCGAACGTCGGCAAATCGACTTTGTTCAATCGCTTGACGCGTTCGCGTGATGCGCTGGTAGCGGACTTTTCTGGTTTAACCCGTGATCGCCATTACGGCAATAGCCGCATTACTTCCCGTGAGTTCATATGCGTGGATACCGGTGGCTTTGAGCCAGTGGCAAAAACCGGCATCGTGGCCGAGATGGCCAAACAAACCAAGCAAGCCGTTGCCGAATCCGATTTAATTATTTTCTTAGTAGACGGCCGTTTAGGTATGGCGCCGCAAGACCGCGTGATTGCTGATTTTTTACGCAAGACCGGTCGACCTGTTGTGTTGGCCGTTAACAAAACCGAAGGCATGTCGCAGGGCATCGTGACGGCCGATTTTCATGAGCTGGGATTGGGCGAGCCGTTTGCGATTTCCTCGGCGCACGGTGATGGCGTTAAAACCTTGGTGGATGATGCGCTCGACACGCTCGGCATACCCGAGCCCGATGACCGTGCGGAGTCTGATCCTTTAACGCCCCGCGCCATGAAAATTGCCGTGGTGGGCCGCCCCAATGTGGGCAAGTCGACCCTCATTAATAAACTGATTGGCGAAGAACGAGTGATTGCATTTGATATGCCGGGAACGACGCGCGATGCAATTGAAGTGCCGTTTGAACGCAATGGCAAGCCCTATATCTTGATTGATACCGCGGGTTTGCGTCGTCGCGGTAAGGTATTTGAAGCAATTGAAAAGTTCTCCGTAGTTAAAACCTTGCAGGCCATTGCCGATGCGAATGTCGTGATCTTGATGCTCGATGCACAGCAAGATATTTCAGAGCAAGACGCGCACATTGCGGGCTTTATTTTGGAAGCGGGCCGCGCACTCGTCCTGGCAATTAATAAGTGGGATGGCATTGATCACTACGTCAAAGAGCGCTGCCGAGTGGAGATTGGTCAAAAGCTACGCTTCTTGGATTTTGCCAACGTACACCCGATTTCAGCGGCAAAAGGAACTGGACTCAAAGAGCTTTTTAAAGACGTCGACTTAGCGTACGCCGCAGCCATGGCGAAATTACCCACCCCAAGGCTGACGCGTATTTTGGCAGAAGCTGTGGAGCATCAACAGCCCAAGCGAGTTGGCATGGGCCGCCCTAAATTACGTTACGCCCACCAGGGCGGGATGAACCCGCCGATTGTGGTGATTCATGGCAGTGCGCTCAGCGGTGTAACGGATAGCTACAAGCGCTATCTAGAAGGGCGCTTTCGCGAAGCATTTAAGTTACGGGGAACCCCGCTGCGCATCGAAATGCGCACCAATAAAAATCCGTATGTGGATGCAGATAAAGGCAAAAAACGCTAATCTAGCGCCGCCTTTTCCTCCACTGTTTTTGCTTGGCAAAAGTGGGGCAGGCGGTTTATATTAATAATCCTAGGGCGATGTTCCATTGTTGGCGCTGCAATCCCTTAATAAAAGCAAGACTCCCACACATCCAATAATGAATAAGGAGCAGTATGAATAGCAATAAGACCCAATTACTTCAGGATCCCTTCCTGAATACCTTGCGCAAAGAGCACGTTCCAGTATCGATTTACTTGGTCAATGGCATTAAGCTGCAAGGCAATATTGAATCCTTTGATCAGTACGTTGTTTTGTTGCGCAACACGGTGACGCAAATGGTCTACAAGCATGCGATTTCGACCATCGTACCGGCGCGTGCAGTCACGTTCCGTGCTGATGAGGATGAGCCTTCTGCATAAAACCGGCATTGATCCCGTTCGCGCAGTTCTAGTAGGTGTCGATTCGGGGCGAGAGGATTTCCCCGACAGCATGGCTGAACTCAGCCTTCTGGCAGACAGCGCAGGCTCCATTCCGGTAGCGCGCGTTGTGGCCCGCAAAGGCCGCACTGACCCCGCCTTGTTTGTTGGATCCGGCAAGGCAAATGAAATCAAGCGGGCCTTAGAGGACAACGACGCTGAGCTCGTCATCTTTAATCACCCCTTATCGCCAAGTCAGCAACGCAATTTAGAGCGCCACCTCGGTCACCATGTGATGGACCGCACCGGCTTGATATTGGATATTTTTTCCCAGCGCGCGCAAAGCCACATTGGTAAAACGCAGGTGGAGTTGGCGCAGGTACGCTACCGGATGTCGCGCTTAGTGCGGGCATGGAGCCATTTGGAACGTCAAAAGGGCGGTATTGGTCTGCGTGGCGGTCCTGGCGAGACCCAAATGGAGCTCGATCGTCGCATGCTAGCAACGAAAGCCAAGCGCCTAGAGCTCGAACTGGAAAAGCTGCAACGCCAGCAGCGCACCCAGCGCCGTTCACGCAGCCGTAAGGATGTGTTCTCGGTTTCCTTGGTTGGTTATACCAATGCTGGTAAATCCACTTTGTTTAATGCCTTAACTAAGGCCGATACCTATGCTGCAGATCAGCTCTTCGCTACCCTTGATACCACCTCGCGACGCGTATTTTTGCCAGAAGTGGGGTCGATCGTTATCTCCGATACGGTTGGATTTATCCGGGATTTGCCGCATCAACTGGTTGAAGCCTTTCGGGCGACCTTGGACGAAACCATCCATGCGGACTTAATCCTCCACGTGATTGATGCCTGTAGCCCAGTGGCCAAAGAGCAGCAAGCCCAAGTAGAGGCAGTTTTGGCTGAAATTGGAGCCGATTCCATCCCGCGGCTGGAGGTGATGAACAAGATTGACCTGATGCCCCAGACCTTTACAAAAGGGCCCATGGTTATAAGGGATATTGGGGGTGAGCCAAGCCGCATTTATCTGTCGGCGCAAACGGGGCTGGGCCTTGATTTACTGCGGGATACTCTCGCTCAAAGCGCTGTAATGACTGATAGAATAAGAGATCAACACAACCGGCCTAAGTCGCAGTTGACTACGGAAGAGTTGTTGGCCCCTATGACAGAACGACCTGATTCCGCTGAATTTAACCCGATTCCACTAAAACACTATTTACCCCATGATGCGTAGACTGCTTTCGATTTTTTCGGTAAATGACCCTGGTTGGGGTAATTCGCCACGCCCAAATGACAATAAAGGCGATGCCGCCGGGTCTAAGGACGGCAATGCTGGCAATGAGGGCGCGCCCCCAGCAGAAGAGCAGGGGGCCTCTGCCAGTCCGCCTACAAGCAAACCGGAGCCCGATCGCAAGCCAGTAGGCAATGGCCCGCCTGACCTCGACGAGCTCTGGCGCGACTTTAATGATCGTCTAAGTAACCTCTTTGGCGGTAAAAAAGGCCCAAGCAGACCAAGTGGCGGCTGGGATGGTAAGCCCAATCCAAACCCGAACCCGAATAATGGCCGTGGTGGCCCACCGAGCGGCGGGTCACGTCCCCCAATATTTTCAGGTGGACTGCCTTTTTCATCGAAAAATGGCGTCTTGGCTGTGCTTGGCGGTGTCTTTTTTATTTGGATTGCGACTGGCTTTTTTATGATCCAAGAGGGTCAGGCCGGTGTGGTTCTGACCTTTGGTAAGTACAGCTACACCGCAGGCCCTGGTATTAATTGGCGCATGCCGTATCCCTTCCAAACAACCGAAGTAGTGAATATTTCTGCGGTTCGCTCGGTCGAGGTGGGGCGTTCGGTCGTGATTAAGGCGACCAATCAAAAAGATTCGTCCATGCTGACCGAAGATGAAAATATCATCGACGTTCGGTTTGCGGTGCAGTACCGTTTGAAAGACCCAACCGAATACTTGTTTAACAATCGCGATCCGGATTTTGCCGTAGTGCAAGCCGCCGAAACCGCGGTTCGTGAAATCGTCGCGCGCAGCACGATGGATAATGTGTTGTATGAAGGCCGTGAAAAGATCGCGATTGATTTAACCGCATCGATTCAGCGTATTTTAGATAGCTATAAGGCGGGCATTTTCATCACGAGCGTGACAGTACAAAACGTGCAGCCACCGGAACAAGTGCAAGCGTCCTTTGACGACGCTGTCAAGGCAAGCCAAGATCAAGAGCGCTTAAAGAGCGAAGGTCAAGCTTATGCCAATGACATCATTCCGCGTGCCAAAGGTACAGCCGCACGGTTAATCGAAGAGGCGGAAGGTTACAAAGCCCGTGTCACTGCAACCGCAGAGGGTGATGCGATGCGCTTTAAGCAGATTTTAGTTGAATACGCCAAGGCACCACAGGTCACCCGTGATCGCATGTATGTCGATACGATGCGCGAGGTCTACACCAATGTCTCGAAGATTTTGGTCGACACTTCAAAAAGCAACAGCATGTTGTATTTGCCGCTGGATAAAATCGTCTCGCAGGTGAGTGCTGAAAGTGCAAAAGCAGCAAGTCAAGCGGTAGCAAACGGCTCAGTCACCGTCGGTGCCGCAACAGATGTTCCTGCTCCTACTACTAGAGTGCCTGAGCGCCCTGCGGATCGCCGTGATGGTGGTCTGCGCAGCCGAGATCGGGACGCACGATAATGAATATGAACCCAAATCGCGTCATTGCCATCCTGGTTGGCCTTGTTTTATTGGTCATTGTTGTTTTATCCAGCGTCTTTGTTGTGGATCAACGCAAATTTGCTGTGGTCTTTGCGTTCGGGCAGTTTGTTCGCGTAGCCGATGATGCGGGCTTAAATTTTAAGTTGCCAGCGCCATTTCAAAACATTCGCTTTTTTGATCGCCGCATTATGACGATTGATAACCCAGAAGCTGAGCGCTACATCACTGCTGAAAAGAAAAACTTACTGGTCGACTCGTACGTTAAGTGGCGCATTGTTGATCCGCGTAAATTCTTCATCAGCTTTAAGGGTGACGAGCGGATGGCTTCCGATCGCTTAACGCAGCTTGTGCGTTCGGCCCTCAATGAAGAGTTCACCAAGCGTACTGTGCGGGAAATTATCTCTGAGCAGCGCGATGAAGTAATGCAAAACATTCGTAAAAAAGTCGAAGTCGATGCGGCGGATATTGGTGTTGAAATTGTTGACGTGCGCCTCAAGCGCATCGATCTCTTAGCTGAAATTAGCGACTCGGTCTATCGCCGGATGGAAGCCGAACGCAAGCGCGTCGCCAATGAACTTCGCTCAACCGGTGCTGCCGAGTCTGATAAGATCCGCGCCGATGCCGAGCGCCAGCGTGATGTGATTTTGGCCGAGGCCTATCGTGATGCCCAGCGCATTAAAGGTGCTGGCGATGCTCGCGCAACTGCCTTGTACTCCGAGGCCTTTGGTCGTGATCCGCAGTTTGCGCAGTTTTACCGCAGCCTAGAGTCCTACCGGAGCTCATTCAAAGATAAGCGCGATATTATGGTGATTGAACCCAATAATGAGTTCTTTAAGTACCTTAATAAGAAATAAGAAGCGCGTATCGTGAATCGCTGGTTATTGCCCGAAGACATCGCCGATGTCTTGCCTGCTAAGGCGCGTAAAGTGGAGCAGCTGCGTCGCAGCCTGCTTGACCTTTATCGTTCCTATGGCTACGAGCTGGTTGCTCCTCCTTTGCTCGAGTTTTTAGATTCACTGCTCACGGGTACGGGCTCTGACCTCAATTTGCAAACGTTTAAATTAGTTGATCAGCTCTCGGGCAGAACCCTCGGGCTACGCGCTGATATGACGCCCCAAGTCGCTCGCATTGATGCCCACTTACTCAATCGCTCTGGTGTAACGCGTCTTTGTTATGCGGGATCCATTGCCCACACCCGAACCCCGATCGGCTGTTCTTCCCGTGAAGAATTGCAACTGGGCGCTGAAATTTATGGCCACGCTGGATGGGAGGCCGACTTAGAGGCGTTATCCCTTCTCTTGCAAACACTGCAAACCGCTGGTCTCAAGCAGGTTTACCTTGATCTCTCGCATGCCGGCATATTGACTGGCATCTTGGCGGATCAGACTGTTTCAAAAGAAGAAATTGAAATCCTTTACGGCCTTTTGCAAAGCAAAGACCGCAGCAGCCTTGCAGGCTGGTCGCGTAACTTGCCTCAGCCCGTTGGCGAGGCTTTGATGGCATTAACGCAATTGAGCGGTCCGGCAGCAGAGGTACTCGAGCGGGCACGCAGGGTTTTGCCAAGCAATGCCCTAGTAAGCGACGCCTTAGCTCTGCTTGAGCGTTTAACAAATGCCATTGCTTCGATGCCATCGGCGCCTGAAGTCAGCATTGATTTAGCCGATTTGCGCGGGTATCAATACCATAGCGGCATGATGTTTACTGCATACGTGGGCGTACTATCGCAACCGATTGCTCGGGGCGGTCGCTACGATCATGTGGGGCAGGCTTTTGGGCGTGCCCGTCCTGCTACGGGTTTTTCAATTGACTTGTTAACCTTGGCCGGCTTATCAGCCGACCTGGAAGAGCGCTCAGCGATAGTAGCCCCTTGGGTAAGTGATGCTGGATTGAATGCGGCAATACAAGCCCTGCGTGCCGCAGGTGAGATCGTGGTTCAGCTAGCGCCTGGCGATGCGGCGCTCAGTGCAGAATATCGTCTGGATCGTGTTTTAGTTCAGCAAGGTGGTACTTGGAAAGTACAGCCAAAGGGCGCTAGCAAGAGTAGCTAGTAGCCTGCTATGTCGTTTTGATTGATTTTTTACTGGATTAAATATGCCTCAACAACAGCAAACTCGTGGCCGTAATGTGGTCGTTATCGGCACGCAGTGGGGTGATGAAGGTAAAGGCAAAGTCGTTGACTGGTTAACGGACCATGCGCAAGCCGTTGTGCGCTTTCAGGGTGGGCACAATGCGGGGCATACCCTGATTATTGGTGATAAAAAAACCATTCTGCGTTTAATCCCCTCCGGCATTATGCACAAGCAGGTAATTTGCTACATCGGTAATGGTGTTGTGCTCTCGCCTGAAGCGCTGTTTAAAGAAATTGGCGAACTTGAAGCGGCTGGTTTAGACGTGTGTTCCCGCTTACGTATTTCAGAAGCGGCCACTTTAATTTTGCCGTACCACGTTGCGATTGACCATGCGCGTGAAAAAAAACGCGGTGAGGCCAAAATTGGTACTACCGGTCGGGGTATTGGCCCTGCCTATGAAGACAAGGTTGCGCGCCGCGCACTACGAGTACAAGATTTGTTTTATCCCGAGAAGTTTGCTGAGCAATTGCGCGAGAACCTGGAGTATCACAATTTCATGTTGACGCAGTATTACGGTACCAGCCCGGTTGATTACAAAGCGACCCTGGATGAGGCGATGTCCTACGCAGCGCGCATCAAGCCGATGGTGGTGGATGTCTCGAGCGCACTGTATGCGGCAGGGCAAGCAGGCCAATCGCTCTTGTTTGAAGGTGCCCAAGGCACCTTACTTGATATTGATCACGGTACCTATCCTTATGTCACCTCCAGTAACTGCGTGGCAGGCAATGCTGCAGCCGGATCGGGCGTTGGCCCGGAGTCCTTGCAGTACATCTTGGGTATTACCAAAGCGTATTGCACGCGCGTTGGTGCAGGACCTTTCCCAAGCGAACTTTACGATCACGACAATCCGGCCAAGCAGGATCCAGTCGGTATTCGTTTAGCTGAGGTAGGTAAAGAATTTGGCTCGGTGACAGGCCGTCCTCGCCGTACTGGCTGGCTTGACGCCGCCGCATTAAAACGCTCGATTCAGATTAATGGGCTAAGCGGCCTTTGCATTACTAAGCTGGATGTACTTGATGGATTTGAAACCATTCGCTTGTGCGTCGGCTATCACTTGGATGGCCAGCGCTTGGATGTCTTGCCCCGCGGCGCGGAGTCGGTTGCGCGTTGTGAGCCTATTTATGAAGACTTCCCAGGCTGGAAAGGCACGACCTACGGTATTCGAGAGTGGGATAAGTTGCCGCCACAAGCTCAGGCATTTTTGCGCCGGATCGAAGCCGTTGCGGGCAAACCAATTGCAATGGTTTCTACAGGGCCGGAGCGCGATGAAACGATACTCCTGCAGCACCCATTTGAGGTTTAAGGCAAACGCGGTTCACGACTGCTTAATGCTCCGGGGCAATGCACTAATGGTGCACAACCCCGTTTGGAATGATGGTGCCCAGAAGAGGACTCGAACCTCCACAACCTTTCGATCGCCAGCACCTGAAGCTGGTGCGTCTACCAATTTCGCCATCTGGGCATTGGGCTCTATTATAGGGCTATCAGCCTTTTTCGCTCATATCCACCGGAATTCTGAATCAATGAATGCAAGCCATGCGTAAATCTGTGCCTCTAGTGCCGCGTGAATCCGATCGCCTCGGAACGATTCAGGGTCATCGCGATGGCTTTGGCTTTGTGGTTCCGGATGACGCCGGCGAAGACATCTTTCTCTCTGAGCGGGAAATGTCCCGTGTGATGCATGGTGACCGAGTCAAGGTACGCGTGATGGGAACCGATCGGCGCGGACGCCCGGAAGGTCAAATCGTCGAGGTGATCACCCACGTGAATCGCCTTGTCATTGGACGCCTCTTGAATGAAAACGGCGTTTTAATTGTCGCTCCAGAAGACAAGCGCATTGGTCACGATATCTTGATACCGCCTAAGGGGCAGCTCAATGCCAAACTGGGTCAAGTGGTCAGCGTGGAAATTATTGATTACCCTGATAGTTACCGTCAGGCAGTAGGCCGAGTAGTTGAGGTTCTGGGTGAAATCGATGATCCCGGTATGGAGATTGAGATTGCGGTTCGCAAATACGGCGTACCCCATGAGTTTTCCGCAGCCACCATGAAAGAATCTGCCGCACTGCCAGACGGAGTGACTCAGGCCGATTTGGAAGGGCGGGTTGATTTACGCGATGTGCCCCTCGTCACCATAGACGGTGCTGATGCCCGCGACTTTGATGATGCTGTTTATTGCGAGCCAATGCAGTTTGGAAAGGCCAAAGCCTGGCGCCTGATTGTGGCGATTGCGGATGTATCGCACTACGTCAAGCCTGGCAATCCCTTGGACGAAGAGGGACTACTGCGGGCTACTTCAGTGTACTTTCCGCGCCGCGTCATTCCAATGCTGCCAGAAAAGATTTCCAATGGACTGTGTTCTTTAAATCCGGGGGTGGATCGCCTCTGCATGGTCTGCGACTCGGTCATTGATGTGTATGGTGAAGTACTAGCCTATCAGTTTTACCCTGCTGTAATGCACTCGGCGCAGCGTTTTACTTACGATGCGGTGTGGGAGGTTATTAGCAATTCGAACGGTCCTGATGCTGCGCGTTTTTCGCAGTTCCGTCCGTTGCTGAGCAATTTATATGGATTATTTAAAATCTTATTGTCTGCGCGCGAGAAGCGCGGCGCACTGGATTTTGAAACCACTGAGACGCAGATTATTTCGAATGAGCTCGGTAAGATTTTGCGCATTGAGCCACGCACGCGCAATGATGCGCATCGCCTGATTGAAGAGTGTATGTTGACTGCCAACGTGTGCGCTGCTGATTTTTTAGAAAAAAATAAGCACTTGGGTTTATACCGCGTTCATGCCGAGCCATCGGAAGAGAAAATCATGACGCTGCGGCAGGTGCTGCGTACCGCATCCCTTAGCCTCGGCGGCAGTGAAAAGCCACAGCCTAAGGATTTTGCCAAGCTGATTAAAGAGATTAAACCAAGGCCAGATGCAAGCATGTTGCAAACCGTGGTGTTGCGCTCCATGCAGCAAGCGGTCTACCAGCCCGAGAATGTCGGGCATTTTGGTTTGTCGTATCCAGCCTATGCCCACTTCACCAGCCCAATTCGGCGTTACCCCGATTTATTAGTGCACCGTGCGATTAAAGCCATTTTGCAAAAGAAACCGTATTACCCCAGTCTGCCGGAGCGGGTGCCACTCAATCTGACCTTGCCACGCAAGGGACAAGCACGCACCAATGCATCGGAAGCGAAAAAGTCACAGAGCGCGAGTAAAGCGGCTGGTCCACAAAAAGGTAAGGGAGCTGCTGCCAGCGGCGCACTCGCAGTATGGGGCCAGCTGGGCGTCCATTGTTCATCCAATGAAAGGCGTGCTGACGAAGCATCGCGCGATGTCGAGGCCTGGCTGAAATGCTATTACATGCGGGACCACCTCGGCCAAGAATACGCCGGCACGATTACGGGAGTGGCCAGTTTTGGATTATTCATTCAGCTGGAAAATCTCTTTGTTGAGGGCATGGTTCACGTCACCGAACTCGGTGGCGACTATTACCAATACGATGAAGCCCGTCAGGAATTGCGCGGCGAGCGCACCGGGATGCGCCACCGTTTGGGTGACCGCCTGCACGTCCTCGTGAGCCGGGTCGATTTGGATGCACGCAAGATTGAGTTCTCCTTAGTCAAGTCGGTTATTAGTGAGCGCGATGGCGTGCGTAGCCGTACCCTCGTACTGGCGAGCGATACAGGCAAGCCCAATAAAAAAGCGGCATCGAAAAAGTCGCGACCCTCGAGTAAAGCGCCTAAGAAAAGTGCTGGTATCAATGTCAATGCGGCCAAGGCAGCCGGCAAGCAAGGCGCCAAGCAATCCAAGTCAGCCAAGGCATCGCGTGGTAAGTCGGCCGCTATTCGTGTTCCAGGAAAGCCTTCTGGCAGCAAACCGCCCGTACACAAAGGGAAGCGTTAATGAAACAAATTATGCTCGGCTTTCATGCGATTCAGGCTCGCTTGCGCCTTGATCCCGATAGCCTCAAGGCAGTCTATTTTGATCCAGCGCGGCGCGATCGCCGCATGGGTGATTTTTTAAAACAAGCGGAATCGAT
>CAWUTW010000072.1:0-7135 GCA_963925585.1 uncultured Polynucleobacter sp.
GGCGTGATTCGCCACATGCTCAATCTCGAGGCAGTCAATACCTATGAAGGCACCCATGATATTCATGCCCTGATTCTAGGCCGTGCACAAACGGGTATTCAGGCATTTAGTTAATGTAACCACTGTAGATAGACGAGAGTCGATTCGAGAGGCTAGGCGCAATGCACTAGCCTCTTTTTTATTGCTGCTGCGCTCGAATAGCGCTAGCTACCTTAGCAAAATCAGCATCACTGTCGCTATCCAAGGATACAAATTGGTTAGTATCGTAGCGAGGAAAATTGCGCTCAATCGAGGACTGGTAGGACGGGTCGTAATGCGTAACCAATAGATCGTTAACTAGATCGGTAAACTGTCCTTCCCGAGCCTGCTGACACCATGCGGTAATGGTTTCTTTGCCGTAGCGGGCATTGAGCATCTGTAACTTGCTTTCCAGTTCTGGCGTATCGCTTAAGAAGTGCCGATACTCGCGCATTAGCCATGACACACGCGTTGCGTTTTTGGCGCGCACTTCAACACAATCCCCATCGCGGATACGCTCCATTAAGGCATCGGGAATATGGACCCCGCCAACTTTTTTACTCTCCGACTCAACATAGATCAACTTAGCTAGATCCATGCTGCGCAGTGCATTCCACAGGCGCGTCTCAAATGCTTTCTGGGCCGGCTGGGGCTCTAGTGGATCGCCTCCCAACACCGAGCCGCGGTGATTGGCCAAGCCCTCAAGATCAAGCACTTGCTCGCCCTGCAGCTTGAGCTCGTGCAACACGCGTGTTTTACCGCTCCCAGTCATGCCACAAATAACCCGAAAGGAACACTGTTTCGCAGCCGCATCGAGTTCAGTAATGACCTGCCGACGAAAACCCTGATAACCGCCATTGAGTTGGACGGCTTTCCAGCCAATGCGTTGCAGAATGTGCGTAAAAGCACCGCTGCGTTCACCCCCGCGCCAGCAATAGATTAGTGGTCGCCACTCGCGTGGCATATTAATAAAGTGGGTCTCTAGGTGACGGGCAATATTTTTAGCCACTAATGCAGCGCCGCGCTTCTTGGCGGTGAATGGTGATTCTTGCTTATATAGCGTCCCAATCAGAATGCGCTCATCATTATCGAGCACGGGGCAATTAATCGCACCCGGGATATGGTCTAGCGCAAACTCGGCTGGCGAGCGGGTATCAATGATGCAATCAAACGTACTCAGCTGGGTACTGAGCAATGCCGGCAAGAGCTTAGCTGAGTCGCTAGCACCCTGTACAGCCATCCTAGCGCAATACTTTCATTATCGAGTCAGGCCAGGGCATCGACTTATTTTTTTCCAGATCAACCCAGAGCATCGTCGCGCCGCCCGCCGCGCACATAATCAGTTCTTCGCCCGCGTTTACGCCAATGAATTCCATGGTGTTCAATAAATCCACAGTGGAATTGCCAATCGCACCAACAAATGTATTGATGTGCAGCGATCCCGGAAAACCCGCTTGCTTGTAAAAGTTGCAAAAGCCGTTTACCATGATCATCGCTTCTTTTTCTGCAATAGAACTGAAGCCGAGCGAGGTCATCCATTCAATCCGAGCCTGCTCCATGTACCGAAAATAGGCGGTATTGTTAATATGCCGATACGGATCCATGTCACCCCAGCGAATGGAGATCGTGGTCTCATGAATTTTCTTCATGTTTTCAGGCATATCAATGCGCATGGTCTAGCCTATTCATTCCCATTACTGTTTTACTTTGATTGCGTAAACAAGGTAGTGTAAAGCTGCGACATTGCTTTTGCTAAATCAAAATCCAATTGGGTAAGGCCGCCCTTGTCATGCGTCGACAAATGAACCGTAACCGTATTCCAGCAATTAGACCAATCGGGATGGTGGTTCATTTGTTCTGCATGTAAAGCCGATGCCGTCATAAATGCAAACGCACATTTAAAGTCAGCAAACACAAAAGTGCAGACTAAGCGATCGGGGTCGCGGGCAATTTGCCACTGCGGTAATTGCCTAAGTTGGCTCTCTTGATCAGACTGCGTTAAGAGGCTTGGCATTACTTAGCCAAGCTGCAGTGCAAGATGATACAAATTGGTTGAGCGTGCGCCTGAACGGCAAAAAGCCAAAATGGGACCCGGCATGGTTTTTAAGAGTCGATAGATTTCTTGCACTTCGGCCGGCGTCATTGATCCGGGCGCTACTGGCAAATAGGCGTAATGCAAACCCAGGGCCTCTGCTTTCGCGGCAATATCGGCATTCTTGGGCTGCGACGGACCCGCTTCGCCGTCTGGGCGATTATTAATGACGCTTTTATAGCCTTGGGCAGCAATTTCAGTCAACTCGGCAGGCTCGATTTGGCCTGCAGTGCCAAAAGCAGTGTTGTGGCAAGTAATAGCAACGCTCATCTCATCCTCGTACTAAAGCAGTAAAAATGCTATTTTAAAGCAGGAGTGCGTTTATTGCCGCTAAAAAACCATTCGCAAGCAGCCATACCAACCAGCATGGCCAATACAAAGACCAAGGCTTTGGTATGGCCGGTGCCAAGAGCCACCAAGGCAGGGCCAGGACAAAAGCCCGCAATTCCCCAGCCAAGGCCAAATAACAGGCTGCCAATCACTAAGCGCTGATCGATATCCTGACGGGTCGGTATTTGCAGGGCATCGCCAAAAAAGCTTTGCGTCCGCTTCTTGGCCAAATAAAAGGCCACTAAGCCTACTAGCACTGCACCGCCCATTACAAAAATTAAGGAGGGATCCCAAGCGCCGCCAAGATCAAGAAAGGCCAAGATCTTTTCTGGATTACTCATTCCAGAGACGAGCAATCCGAGGCCAAATAAAACGCCAATGAGGTACTGACTTAGGAGTCCAATCGATTTGCGCATCATGACAGTACATGCCGAATAACAAATACGGTAAGGAAGCCGGCGCCCATAAACGATACCGTAGCAACTAAAGAGCGTGGCGATAAACGCGACAATCCACAAATCCCATGGCCGCTAGTACAGCCAGAACCGTGATGCGCACCAAACCCAACAAGTAAACCAGCTATGATCAATGCGCCCCACTCTGCTTGAATGACCTGCAGTGGATGAAAGTCAAATAGAAATGCCGCCCAAAAAGAGGCAGTCAACAAACCCAGCACAAAACAAATGCGCCATAGGGTGTCATTGTGGTGAAGGCGTAACAGTCCACTAACAATCCCGCTAATACCAAGGATGCGTCCATGAAAATGAATGTAGAGTGCGGCGGCAATTCCTAAAAGAACGCCCCCAAATAATGCTGGTCCAGGTGTAAATGCGGTCCAATCAATCTGCATCGCCCTTCCTCCCAATAATAAGGATATGTCGAGGTGTACTCTACTAACCTACAGTAAGGGTGAGTATAACATTATATTTAAATATATAATGTTAAATGACATGAAAGCAAATTGGCTAAAATTTAGTCTAGCTTGGCTTACTGACAGGGGTTTGGGGCCATACGCCACTGCAGATACAGTAAGCAAAGGTAAGCGCCTAATATAAATCCCGGGAGTGCAATAAAAGAGCCAATAGCCAGCGTTGAAATTCCTGTTAAGCCCTGCCCTACTGTACAGCCCATCGCCGTAATGCCTCCAAAACCCATTAACGCACCGCCAACCAGATGATTACCAGTGTCTTCGGCATTCCGAAAGGATTCCCAGCGGAACTTTTTAGTAGCAATCGCGCTGATGGCCGATCCCATAATGATGCCAACAACGGCAACAATACCTACGGTTAAGACGCGTGATGTATCGCTGTATAGCATCAACCAATCCAAGGTAAACGCAAATGGCGCGACAAACGATAGGCTCTCCATGCGACCCGTATTGGTCCGCAAAAATACTTCATCGAGTGTGTTCGGATCTTCCGCTACAAAACCAAGTGAACCTGAAACCCACCAAATCGCGCAAATGCCGAGGCCAATACCAATGCCGGCTAATAAGTTATCCAAAGTCCAAAACGATTTATCCAGTACGGCATAGGCAACTAAGGCGCCGCCGATTACAAATCCCAAAATCAGTTGCAGCAAGGGCTTCGTAATACCCGTTTGCACAGCAATCACACTCGGCAGGTCTTGGTTACTGCCTAGGGTAAAAAATACAGTATCAATAGTATCTACGCGAATCACGCCCAGAAAGCCACGCATCGTCATATACGCCGTAAGGCCCAACACTAAAAAAACAACCACCGACTTTAAATTACCGCCGCCAATGCGTACTAGGGTTTTACTGCCGCAGCCAGAAGCGAGAACCATACCAATTCCAAACAGCACTCCCCCTAAAAACAGTGAGAGGTAAAGGACGCGGGCTCCTGTATAAATAGACTTGGATGTATCAATGATGCCCAAATAAGACATCAGCGCAACACCAATCATGGCTACACCAATCGCTAAAGACCATTGTTTTAAGCGCGTCCAGTTCGACATAATGAACGCATCGGATACTGCACCCATGGTACAAAATCCGGTTTTTTGCATCACGATACCTAACACCACGGTAATCCCAAAGGTGAACCATAAAACGATCTTGCCGAGCTCGGAAACTGCTACTGAATCCATACTAAATAGCTTCTTCTAATAATTAAGGTTTGAATTTATAAAACTGCTTATTAATGTAGGCAAGCACATCAGCCTCATCTTCTGGAAACATGTCCAAACGCAATTCGGTATTACACATCGCCACCATAGTTTTGAGGCGCGCATAGTCTTTGACCTTGCGATCGGAGCGCGTGTAAATCATATCGCCATTGGAAAAACCGGTCTTCTTGGCATGGCATGCATAGCATTTCGCTTGATCAATGGCTTTACCATTTTGTACATTCGGTACTGCATGCGCAAAGCCCGATAGCAGAATTGCAATCGACAGAAGAACTGCTTTAGGAGTGACGACCTTCATCGGATGACCTCTGGGGAAATATTTACCAAAATCAACATATCCTGCCATTTTAAAGCCCTGCGGGTTAATTTGGTCTATTCGGCCTGAATGGAGAGGTAAACGTTATAGGCATTCATGCGATTGGCGGCCCGAAATAAGGGCATTCCTTCGTATTCTGACCAATCTGCCTTGGCATACGCCTCTTCAAAAGGGTCTAAATCTCGGGCAGCTGGCCCCATGACTTCGCGTAAATAGGCCAAATAGTTTCGGGTAAAGGTAATGTCTGCAACTGGATTAGTTGAATACGAGCCGTGGCCTGGAACCACAATCGATGGGTTCTGCTTCTGAATTTCGTCCAAGGCACTCATCCAGCCGCGGCTATCTGCGTTGCCCACAAACGGAATGCGCCCCCGAAACACCAAGTCACCTGCAAATAAGACTTTCTCCGAGGGTATGAACACGATTAAATCTTCCGGCGCATGCGCAGGCCCTACTCGGCTGATCCGAAACTCAACCCCACCAACCGTAATGGTTTTACCTTGGTCGATCCACACATCCGCCGGCACTAGGCGGGTGTTCTCATTTACCCATGGTGCAAAATCGACTCGGGAGGCGATAAGGCGCTGCTTCGCAGTTTCTGAAGAAAGGTAATTCTGGCCATCCCGTTGCGCATAAACCGTTGCACTAAGGCGCTTGAATTCTTGCAAGCCGTACACATGGTCGGCGTGGTAATGGGTTAAGACAACCGCCACTATTTTTTGCTTCGTGATTTTCCGAATTTCTTGAATGAGCTTTTGCGCCAAAACGGGTGAGCCGAGGGCATCAATGACTACAACCCCTTTGGGGGTCACTACAAAGCCAGCATTGGAAATGAAATTCTGATTCTGCTTACTGCCCATTTCAGGAACGCCTTGGACAAAATACGTATTGGGCGCTACTTGGATGGCTTTAACCTCAATTGTGTCTGCTGCTTTTGTTTTAACTACGGTGCTGGACTGCGCCTGCGCTCCCCTAGCAGTAAAAAAAATGGAGGCGATTGCAACAATCGAGAGGATGAAAAAAATCCCTTTATGTTTATCCACCAAAGGGATGTCTTTCATTGAAACGCAGCCAAGACTTACGGGCGAATGTACGCAAAGTTATTCTTAAATTGCAAATCGGCAATTCGCACAACGCCAGAAGGGGTGAATTCCGCATCTAGGGTGAATTGCTCTTTTTTTAAGTTCCGGTTCTTCAGCGTAATTTCACAGACCTCGAAACGTACACCCCTTGACTTGAGAGCGCCAACCAAAGGACCGTATTCAACATTGCTTTTCAGGTCTTTACCGCCATCCATCAGGATATCAACCCCATTGGCGTGGGTCACCACGGTTATCTTGGTATCGGGCGCTACATCCAAATGGTTACGAATATTACGTAAGCCTTTTAAGCCTTGCAACTGGGCATCATCGATGTGATAGACCACAGAGGTCTGGGCAAGTGCAGGACTTGGAGTAATAAAAAATAAGCTGAGTCCAATTAAAGCGGTGAATCGAATTGCCATCCAATGCATTTTCATTCTTTTACTCCTTGATTAAATTGCGGACATCCCCGGATTGCCCTTGACGCCTTTGATGATCGGCTCATTTAGCTTGACGGCTTTCACGGTCTTCACATCGCGCAAATGGCGTGCAATCACATCCCAAATCGGCTCACCGCCAGCATTCTTTGCCTCTTCACTCACAGGAGCCCAGCCTGCGACGCGGTAGGTCTTATTGGCATCCAATAGCTCGCCTTTTAAACGCATCTCTGAAATGCGGGAGCCCATGCTGCCCGCTGGATCGATGGTGTATTGCAAACCGCCAACACGAACCATATCACCACCTTGCTGGTAATACGGATCTGGATTAAATAAATTGTCTGCTACGTCTTCCAGAATGGTTTTAATGGTTGCGCCGGACATGGCGGCAACGGTCGTGTAGGGATAGGTAATCGCCGTTTGATCAAGCAAGTTTTCCATGGTGATGGCCTGCCCTGGCAATAAGCTGGTACCCCAACGGAATCCTGGCGAGAATGCAATCTCGGCATTCTTCTGCGCCATCAAGCCATCTAAGATCACTTGATCAAAGCTGCCATTAAAGTTGCCGCGGCGATACAGAGTCCCTTCGGAAATAGCGAGCTTTTCAGCTAACTTCGTCTCATACGGCGCGCGTACTTTTTTAATCAGCTGCGCCATCGCTGGGTCAGCAGGCAAGAGATTCGAGAAGATCGGTAACAACTTATAACGGAAA
>CAWUTW010000073.1:0-4748 GCA_963925585.1 uncultured Polynucleobacter sp.
ATGGTCTATGGCACGATGGGTGGTGATGGTCAACCGCAAACCCAATGTGCTGTATTTACGCGTACTGCAACCTATGGACTCAATCCGCAGGATGCCATCAGCCGGCCGCGCTGGTTACTCGGCAGAACCTGGGGCCAGACCAGCGACAGCTTAAAACTGGAATCCCGCTTTGATAGCAAAGTGGTTTCTCAACTCGCTGCCATGGGTCATGATGTTGAAATGCTCGCTGATTTTGATGAAACCGTTGGGCATGCGGGCTGCATCATTCGTGAACCTTCAGGCGTGCTGCGTGGCGGCTGGGATCCGAGAAGCGATGGCGCTGTTGCAGCCTTTTAAAGCCTGATTTAAATGCGTTAATAAATCCAAGGGATGAGCTTACGCACTCGCCCTTGGTAATCGGCATAGGCAGAAAACCGCTCGACCAACCACTGCTCTTCTTTGCGTGATTTGATGTCAAAGAAGATGGCAATAATCAACACATACAGCCATACTAAGGTCGATTGCTGAATCAGCCCCCAGCCAAAAGACAACACAATCACGCCAAAATAAATCGGGTGCCGTACAAAGCGATATATGCCACGCTGTATTAGCTCCGCATTTTCTTTCGGTCTTGGTAATGGCGTTAAATTTTTTCCTAAGTTTATTGCTGCTATTAAAGCAATTACGGTGCCGAGAATAAAAATGCCGTAACCGAGCCACAATAGCAAGCCACTAGGTGACGTGATACTGGTATCTGCATTGAGATGGGTTGGCCCAAAAAAAAGGATCCCCAGCAAAACCGCCTGCACCACAACAAAACCAATGCCACTGCCTTTAGGTGTTTGTATTTGGGGTGCCATTGCTAAACGTACTCGGCCACTTCTACTAAATTGCCGTCGGGATCACGTAAATAAACCGAACGGATTGGACCCAAAGCACCTCTGCGCGAAACTGGACCAACATCAATGGGAATCTTTTGCGCCTCGAGGTGCTTAATAAAGCCATCTAAGGGAACGGATGCAATCAAACAAAAATCGCCCGATCCAATCGTCGGAATGCCTGCCTTAGTAGGCGTTTCCGTATTGCGGTCTTGCAAATTGATTTTCAGTTGACCAAACAGCAAAGCATGGCGTGGTTGCCCCTCTGGACCCCTAAAAAACTCACGCTCAAAGCCAAAGGCTTTTTCATAAAACTGAGTCGTGACTTCAATGTCCGTCACGGTCAGGACAATGTGGTCAATGCGGTCAATTAAGGTATTCAAGGGTTGCTCCTGTAATGGGATTTGCTTAGGGTAAGAAGGCGCCATCGGCCTCAAAGGCTTTAAATGCTTCACCCGTTATGCCAATTTCTGCTAAGACTGAATTCGTGTGTTCGCCCAGCAAAGGCGGATGCATGCGAACCTGTTGGGGCGTGCCCGATAACTTCACTGCAAAACCAATGTTGGGGACTTTGCCCTCAATCGGGTGATCGATTTCCATACGCATTTGACGATGCTTGCCATGTTCGCTATCAAACGCCTCGGGGTAGGTATTGATGGGGCCCGCCGGAATGCCTTCGGCCAGCAATAGATCGACCCACTCTGCTCCGGTTTTTGTCGCAAAGGTAATTTCTAATTCAGCTACCAATGCCTCCCGGTTTGCTAAGCGCAATGGATTCGTTGCAAAACGAGCGTCTGTTAGAAGATCTGGTCGGTTGATTTTGTCGCACAGCAAAGCCCATAACTTTTGATTGGTGGCGCCCATCACAAAATAGCCGTCAGCGGCTTTCATGGCTTGGTAAGGAGCGCTCATGTGATTGGCGGTCCCCAGCTTATAGGGCTCAACTCCAGTGCCCCAATACTGTGAGGTATCCCAGATGGAAAATGCCAAGGCAGCATCAAATAGGGAGGCGTCAATAAACTGCCCTTCCCCAGTATTTTTCTTGCCAATGTGCGCTGCCAAGATGGCATACACCGCGAACAGGGCACAGCCAATGTCGGCCACTGGAACGCCTGCTTTTACAGGCGGCCCATCGGGGTAGCCTGTCACACTCATTACGCCCGACATCGCTTGGGCCATCAAATCAAAGCCAGGGCGTTCTGCCCATGGGCCCGTCTGACCAAATCCAGAAATGCTAGCGTAAACCAAGCCGGGGTTAATATCTTTTAAAACGGCATAGTCAATCTCCAGCCTTTTCATGACCCCAGGGCGGTAGTTTTCAACCAAAATGTCGGCGGTTTTCACCAGCTCAAAAAAGACCTGCTTGCCTGCTTTGCTTTTTAGATTGAGGGCAACGCTACGCTTATTGCGGTTCATGTTTAAAAAGCCCATGCTATCAGAGCCTTTCATCTTGAAACCCATCGCGCCGCGGGTTTGATCGCCGGTACCGGGCGGCTCAATCTTGATGACGTCTGCGCCGAGATCAGCCAAGAGCATGCAGCAGTAAGGTCCTGCCATCACTTGGCTGACATCCAAAACGCGAACGCCGGCGAGGGGCAATGGTCGGTTAGCCGCTTGGAGCGGCTTATTTACATGCTGCGTGGAATTGGTCATGGTCTCGCTTACGTATACCGGTTCTTTTGTATTTAGAATGAACCAATCGTCTAATATAAATCATTTATGAGCTCAATTATGTCATCCTCCTCCGCCCCCAAAGTGGCGCAAGTTCTCTTTACGGTTGACAAAGGCATTGCGCATATCACGTTTGATCATGTGGCAGCGCGCAATGCCATGACCGTGGATATGTATGAGCGTCTGCGCAGCGTTTGCCTGGAAATTGCCCAAACGCCGAGTATTCGGGTGGCGGTGCTGCGCGGCGCGGGCGGTCAATCCTTTGTTTCTGGCAGCGATATTGCGCAGTTCAGTAGCTTTAGTAGCGGCGATGACGGCATCGCTTATGAGGCGTCGATTGACACCTACTTTGCGCCCCTGATTGATTTGCCGATCCCGACCATCGCTGTGGTGGACGGATTGGCCGTTGGCGGCGGCCTGGCAATTGCCAGTTGCTGCGATTTTCGGATTGCTACGCACGATGCCCGTTTTGGTGTCCCCATCGCCCGCACGCTCGGAAATTGCCTATCGGCTGGCAATGTGGCTTGGCTTACGCAGCATCTCGGGGTTGGCATCGTCAAACGCATGCTTTTACTAGCGGAGCTCGTGCCAGCAAGTGAGTTGCTCGCAAACGGTTTCATCCTCAAAACCTACTCCGCCGAAGACATGGACGGCGCCGCAAGTGCTCTAGTTAGCAAGCTCAGCTCACTCGCACCCGTGACGCAAAAAGTATCGAAAGCAATCATTCACCGTATCCTTCGAAGCCAGTTGCCCAATTGCGATGACTTGGTGCGGGAATGCTACGGCAGCGCCGACTTCAAAACGGGTGTAAATGCCTTTTTAAGTGGAATACCCCCGAAGTGGGAGGGTAAATAGATTTAGACTGTCACTCTTGGCTAAGCCCCCGTCGCCATCGCCATTGCTAGGGGTAAACCGCTATATGGTTCAAAGGGAATTCAATGAAAAAATAGTAGACTATTACAAGAACAAAAAAGCAGAAGACCACTAGGGTGAGACTAAAACTGCAATGAGACACAGGGGTGAATGGACCTTTGGCCCTTTTTTATTGTTGATTCTCCGCTAGGCTGCTTTCGTTCGATGAACTGCTTTATTGCATTGAGATGTGCTGAATTACGTTTGAGCCAATTTTTTTTATAAAGAAGGAAGAAGAATAATGATCAAAAACGCATTGATTGAGAAGTTACTAAAGACCGCTCTTTGCATGTCCTTGGTAACAGGCACCGCAGCAATTGCACAAGAATGGCCAGTTAGGCCAATTACATTCCTGAACCCATTCCCAGCCGGCGGCGGTACGGATGCGTTTGCACGTCCTTTAGCGGCCCAATTAACGGAGCAACTTGGCAAACAAGTGATCATTGATAACCGCGGTGGCGCTGGCGGTACAGTGGGCGCTTCTGCAGCTGCAAAGGCAGCCCCAGACGGTTACAACTGGTTTGTGGGTGCGACGCACCACACCATCGCTCCTTCGATGTATAAGAATTTAGACTACGACATTGAGAAGAGCTTTATTCCAGTAGCCATGCTTGCGAACGTGCCACAAGTTCTGGTTGTAAACCCACAAAAAGTCAGTGCCCGTAACGCCAAAGAATTTGTCGATCTGATGAAAAAGAATCCCGGCAAATATAACTTTGCGAGCGCAGGTAGCGGAACCGTGCACCACTTGGCTGGCGAGCTCTATAAGATTCAAACGGGTACTTTTATTACCCACATCCCATACCGCGGCGCCGGCCCTGCAATGAGTGACTTATTAGCAGGTCAGGTGGATCTGGAGTTTGATGGTTTGGCAACGTCTGCCCCACAAATTAATGGCGGTAAATTGGTTGCGATTGCGGTTGCATCGAAGACTCGCAATGCGGCCATTCCGAATGTACCTACCTTTGTAGAAGCCGGTATGCCAGATTACATCGTGTCAACTTGGTACTCGCTTTTCGCCCCACGCGGCACACCACAACCCATTGTCGATAAGATGATTGTTGAAGTGAAAAAAGCCTTGAGTACCCCAAAGCTGAAAGCCATTTGGGCTGCGAACGGCTCCGAGATTCCGAATCTTTACGGTGAAGAATTCGGTAAAGAAGTAAGCGCAAACGTGAAGCGCTGGTCTGCTGTTGTTGCCAAGTCTGGTGCCAGACTCGATTAATTCGAGGCAGCGCTAGCGAAGAAAGCCGCTAATACAGCGGCTTTTTTCATGCCTGCTGTGCTATTCTCCGTACTGAGGTCTTA
>CAWUTW010000074.1:0-6459 GCA_963925585.1 uncultured Polynucleobacter sp.
CTTCGATTGGTTTATTGGTCGGCCTATTGGCGTTTACGTCGGTGATTTTTTCAGAGCCCCTCAATTCCGCCACCTTATTTCGGGTCGGCGCATTTTTAATTGGATTTGGCGGTGGCTTGTTTGCGGTAAGTACGCTTACCATCGCCATGAGCATCGATCAAGACAATATGACGGGGATGGTGATTGGCGCGTGGGGCGCAGTCACGGCGACCTGCTCTGGCATCGGTATGTCGATTGGCGGGGTGATTCGGGATGGCGTTTCTACGCTTGCTACCAGTGGTGCAATTGGATCCGTACTGAATACCGCAGGTACTGGCTATAGCGTGGTTTATCACATTGAGATTTATTTGTTGTTTGCAACACTCGTAGCATTGGGCCCCTTGGTGGCAAGTCGTCATGAACGCCCTGTTTCAGGTATCAAAAAATTTGGTTTAGCTGATTTTCCAGGCTAGTTAATTTTGTAAAGGAGTAGAAAATGGGAACCGGAGCAATAACGCAATACATCGATGTAGCACAAATCGCCTTTTATATCTTTTTGCTTTTTTTCATTGGGCTGGTAATTTACTTGACCCTTGAAGGCAAGCGCGAAGGCTTTCCACTGGAGACCGAGCGTTATGGTCAAGTACGCCGTGAAGATGGTATTTTGGGCATGCCGCGGCCAGTGACGTATAAAACTGAATTCGGTAAAACGTATACGGCACCGTTGCCTACGCCGCCCGAGGTGGAACGAATCGCTGCCGAGCCAGCCCACCCCTGGAATGGTGCACCCATGCATCCAACCGGTAATCCGATGCTCGCCGGGGTAGGACCAGGCTCCTACGCACAGCGCGCCGATCATGTCGACTATGACTTAGAGGGCCATGCCCGTATCCGTCCACTGCGTTTATTACCCGAGTTTGGTTTATCGAGCAAGGACCGTAATCCCATTGGCATGCAAGTTGTCGGCGCCGATGGGAATGTGGCTGGAATGGTTGCAGACACGTGGATTGATCACATGGAAGTGACGATCCGGTATTTAGAGGTCAAACTGGCTGGTGGCAATACAGTATTACTGCCGATTAATTTCTGCCGAATTGGTAAGCAGGAAATTACTGTGAAATCGATTTTATCGACTCAGTTTGCCCATGTGCCAACCACAAAACACCCAGAGCAAATTACTCTATTGGAAGAAGAAAAGGTGATGGCGTACTACGGCGGCGGTACCTTATACGCCACGCCAGATCGCCAGGAACCAATCCTATGAATCCTAATCTGCATACAAGTCCGGAGCATGAGTTTGAGGCTCAGCTTGGTTTACCCGAGAAGTTGCCAAAGGGAGAATCTATCCTTTGGCAGGGCTCGCCTGACTTTAAAGCAGTTGCACTGCGGGTCTTTCACATGCGGGTGTTAGTCATTTACTTTGGAATTTTGCTAGCCTACCGTTTGTTTTCAGGCATCTATGATGGCGATGCAGTTGCCAGTCTGGCAATGTCGATGGTCTGGATGACTTTATTGTCTGCTACGTGCTTAGGGTTAGTTGCCTATTTTGCCTATTTAATATGCTCTACGACCCTCTACACCGTGACGGATCGCCGCATCGTCATGCGGATTGGTATTGTGCTTAATATGACCTTCAATCTACCCTTGAAAAAAATTCAGGGTGCTGGTTTAAATGTGGGCCAACATGGCATCGGCGATATTCCCTTAAAGCTTGATTTGCATACCAAAATTGCCTTGTTTCATCTATGGCCGCATGCCAAGCCAGGCGCTTGGGCTAACCCTGAGCCCATGCTGCGTTGTATCCCAGATAGCCAGAAGGTAGCTGCCTTATTGTCGGATGCATGGGCCAAGGCAAATGAAGTGGAATTGGCCGAGCAGACCTTGCGTCCAGCAAAGACCGATGGCTCACTGTATGCTGATATGCAAAGCAGTCATCGTTCTGGATTAAATGGAGAAATCAAAGCCGCATGAATTCAGCACAATCTACCCTTCGCGGCATGCGTATACCAAAGCCACTGGCATTGATTGCGGTGGGTGGTTTAGCAGCCTTGATTTTGTTTGTAGCGGATTTTGTAGATTCCGGTAAGTTGACGCGCGAAGCGGATGCGCAGGCTGTGATTACCAAGCAATTGCGCTTTGAAGATCGAAGCGATGGTTCGATTGCCGTCATTTCGGCTCCCGATGGTCAAGTGGTTAAAGTGATTGAGGGAGAGGCGGGTTTTGTTAGGGGAATCTTACGTGCCATGGCGCGTGAGCGCCGTATCAAAAAAGTAAGTCAAGCCATTCCATTTGAGTTAATTGCTCGGGCCGATGGCCGACTGACTTTAGTGGATCCGGCTACGGGTAATCGGATTGATTTAGAGTCATTTGGAAAAGACAATGTCATCGAGTTTGCAGTATTGCTTAAGCCACAAGGGGCGCGGTAATGAATAAAGAAACAGTTGATTGTCGAGTTCAGCTGTCGAATACTGCGGAATTCTTATACGCCCACGTGGAGTTAAATGGGGTTGAAGTCGGCCCCGGTGATCAGGTTTTAATTCATGATCCATTAACCCAGATCGAGTTTGGGCAGCAAATTGAATATACCCGCAGAGCGACTGTTTCACGGGCGGGGCTTTTGAGTCGCTTCTGGACCCATTGCACTGCGCGCTTAGAGCTCACCATGTTGTATGAAGTGAGTTTTTCCACTACCCGCTTTTCGCACACCAAAAAGTACCCTAGACTGAAGGCAGTCCAGCAGCAAGCAGACAATACAACAGCAATGAATCTGAATTTAGTAAAGAGGGCAGAAGTATGACCAGCGCAACTATGCATGCAAACACGATCAGCGAGTCAACTGATCGTGCTCTAGAGAACACGATGTTAAGCCCCCGTTTTTACACGACCGACTTTAAAGAAATGGATGGCTTTGATATTGAGTCGGTGCGTCCCGAGTGGAATCGCTTGATGCAGGAGTTTGATAAGGACATTAATCAAACGCACTTTCAGCGCCCCGAAGACATGGCGAAGGATTATTCCCAGTTACCCGAAGGCTTGTATCAAGAATTCCTGGATTTTCTAATTAGCTCGATTACCTCGGAGTTCTCCGGCTGTGTGCTGTATGCGGAAATCAAAAAACGCGTGAAGAATCCAGATTTAAAAGACCTGTTTACCTATATGGCTCGCGATGAAAGCCGCCATGCCGGTTTTATTAACCAGTGGCTCAAAGACTTTGGTATTGGCGTCGATTTGGGATTCTTGGCGCGTGAGAAAAAATATACCTTCTTCAAGCCTAAGTTTATTTTCTACGCAACCTATTTATCCGAGAAGATTGGTTACGCCCGCTACATCACCATCTTCCGTATTATTGAAAAACACCCAGATCTACGCTTTCATCCGATCTTCACTTGGTTTGAGAAGTGGTGCAATGATGAGTTCCGCCATGGTGAGGCATTTGCCCTCATGATGCGCGCTAATCCATATTTGCTCGAAGGGCGTAATAAGTTGTGGATTCGCTTTTTCTTGATCGCTGTCTATGCCACTATGTATGTACGGGATCATTCGCGGCCCGAGTTTCATGCAGCCTTGGGCGTATCAGTTGCCGACTACGATCGCAAAGTACTGCAGATCACCTCGGATATTTCCAAGCAAGTATTTCCATTCACAATTAATTTAGAAGACGACCGCTTATGGGCTGGTTTTGAGCGCCTGCGGGAAATCTCCGATGAGGTCGAGGCGGCCAAAGTACAAGGCGGTCTGCTTTCCTATGTGAAGCGGGGTTACTTGGCGGCCAATGCGGCATTGGTATTCGCTCGCATCTACATGCTCCCCGTCGTACCAAACGAATTGCCTGCCGACATTCGCATGGCCCCAGCATGGTAAGTATGCAGAGGGAGCACGCAGCGTAATGTCAGCATGGATCGTTCCATTCGCATTTGCCATATTGGTCTGGTGGTTTAGCACGGGTGTCATTTTGTGGCTGGATGGATTTTCTAAAAAATTCTTCAGGCCGATTTTCTTTGTATCGTGCGTGATCTTGTTCTTTGCTTTTTGGGGAATTAGTATCTCCAGTACGCAAGACACGGTGCTGGGGGCTTACTGCGCATTCACTTGTGCCATCTTGATTTGGGGTTGGCAAGAATTAGCATTTTTACTAGGTTACATTACAGGCTCACGCCGTGTACTGTGCCCAAGCGATGCTAAAGGTTGGCAGCGTGCCTGGTTTGCATTTCAGACCATCAATCACCACGAACTTGCTCTGCTGGTGCTGGGTATTATCTTGGCTGTTCTGCATATCGATGCTGTTAATACAACCGGCCTGTGGGCGTTTGTGATTTTGTGGGTGATGCGCCAAAGTGCCAAAATTAATATCTTCCTTGGCGTGCTTAATTTGAATGAGCGTTTCTTGCCGGATCATCTCAAGTATTTGCAAACCTACTTTCGTCGTCGTCCGATGAACTATTTAATGCCGTTTTCAGTTTTAATTGCCCTTGTCGTGGTCACGCCATTGTGGATGGATATTTTTACGGCGACGGAGAGTGCTTTTGCTTTGACGTCAAAAACACTGCTCGCAACCCTCCTAACGCTTGGTATTCTTGAACACATCTTGCTCGTCTTGCCATTTTCGAGCGAAGGCCTGTGGAAATGGGGATTTCGGGAGGGTCGTTAAGCCCTGCTTATTGATTGTTATGTTTCCTTGCGAGAAGCTAATGGTAAACCCGTAGAATAGGGAAACTACCAAGGCTCTACGGGGCAAATAGTGTCAAATTTATTTGACAGTCTGACATGTAAATGTAAAAATTATTTACATGAATATGCCTCAGATTAGTGCTGTCGCAACGCTGCTCAAACCCATTACGTGGTTTCCGCCGATGTGGGCATTTGCTTGCGGTGCGATCTCATCTGGTTATTCCATTACTGCCAATTGGCACATCATGCTGATTGGATTAGTGCTCACGGGCCCATTGGTTTGTGCATCGAGTCAAGCCACCAACGACTGGTTTGATCGCCACGTCGATGCCATCAATGAACCCAATAGACCCATTCCAACGGGGCGCATTCCGGGCCACTGGGGTTTATACATTGCCATCGCTTGGTCAATCCTGTCGCTCTTACTCGCGAGTGCATTAGGCCACTGGGGATTTATTGCAACCATGGTTGCGTTAGCTTTGGCGTGGGCATACAGTATGCCGCCAGTCAGACTCAAACAAAATGGTTGGTGGGGCAATCTAGCTTGCGGATTTAGTTATGAAGGATTGGCCTGGATTACCGGTGCAGCTCTGCTTGCGGGTGGCATGGCGCCGAGTGTGCAATCACTCACGTTTGCAGTCTTATATAGCCTGAGTGCCCACGGTATCATGACGCTTAATGACTTCAAGGCAATCGAGGGCGATCGCAAGATGGGCGTGCGCTCCTTGCCAGTGCAGTTGGGCGTTGATCGAGCAGCACGCTTGGCGTGCTGGGTGATGATCGTGCCCCAAGCTGTTGTTCTTATCTTGCTCTTGTATTGGGATCGCAGTAACTACGCATTGGCGATTGCGGGCTTAATCGTGTGCCAACTTGTTTTGATGCGGAAATTTTTATCCGATCCAGTGCGCTATGCACTTTTTTATAGCGGCTTTGGTGTGCCACTCTTAGTGAGCGGTATGATGGTTTCTGCTTTTGCTATTCATTCCTTTGGTGTGCGCTAATGGGTATTGCACTTAATCCCAGCTTTGTGCGTGCCAGCGGCTTTAGTTGGCTGGACATCGTGCGTTTAGGTTTAGTGCAAACCGCAATTGGCGGCATTGTGGTGATGACCACGTCGACACTGAATCGCATCATGGTCGTGGAGTTGGCCTTGCCAGCCATTCTGCCGGGTTTACTAGTCGCTTTTCATTATTTTATTCAAGTCATTCGGCCGCGCATGGGCCATGCCTCTGACAGCGGCGCTAAAAAGACCCCTTGGATTATTGGTGGCATTTGTGTGTTGGCCTTGGGCGGGTTTGGCGCAGCGCTCTCCACCGCGCTGATGGCAAGCTACCTGATTCTTGGAATTGCATGCGCTGCAGTGGCGTTCTTTTTAATTGGTATCGGTGTGAGCATTAGCGGTACATCCCTTTTGGCTTTATTAGCCAAGGGTGTGAACGATGAGCGCCGCGCAGCGGCGGCAACCATTGTTTGGCTCATGATGATTTTTGGCTTTGCATTTACCAGCATCATGGCCGGAAAATTTTTAGATCCCTACGAGCCGTATAAGGTGGTGGTGATCTCGGGGATCATTTCAATCATTGCTGTGCTGGTAACCATCACTGCCCTCTATCGATTAGAAACCCCTGAATTACAAAATAGCCCTGTGCACGCAGAACGTAAAACGCCATTTCGTCAAGCGTTGGCTGAAGTGTGGGCAGATGCCGATGCACGTCGCTTCTCGATCTTTATCTTTATCTCCATGTTTGCTTTTAGCTCACAAGATTTAATCTTGGAGCCATTTGCAGGCATCGTCTTTGGTTATAGCTTAGG
>CAWUTW010000075.1:0-4124 GCA_963925585.1 uncultured Polynucleobacter sp.
GTAAATTTACCTGAGCACTCGAGCACTAAATCGACTTGATGCTCGCCCCATGGGGTCTCCAGCGGATTGCGTGTCGAATACATTTTGATGCGATCGCCATTAACCACCATGTGGTCACCGTCGACGGTGACCGTGCCTGGAAAGCGGCCATGCGCTGAATCGTATTGCGTGAGGTGGGTATTGATATCAATATCACCCATCGCGTTGATGGCAACTATTTTGATATCGCGCTTGCGATCTAAGTTCGGTTGATTCTCATATAAAGCGCGCAGCACCATGCGACCAATACGACCATACCCGTTAATTGCAACCCGAATCGCCATCGCTATTCCTCTACTCGTTTTCTATATAAATGTCTGACTTTAATTGCTTACCTTACTTGCGCAATGCACTGCTTCACCGTCGTACTAATCTGCTCAACGGTTAAACCAAAATACGCATACAACTGATTCGCGGGTGCAGACTCGCCAAAGGTATCCACACCATGGACTGCCGCGCAGCCATACTTCCACCAGTAATCCGTCACACCTGCCTCAACCGCAATGCGCGGTAAGTCGGCTGGCAATACGCTGGCTTTGTATTGCGCGTCTTGCTGATCAAAGCAGGTCGTCGATGGCATCGATACCACACGAACACCAATTCCTTCTTTCGCTAAATGTGCTGCGGTTTGCAATGCCAAACCAACTTCAGAACCGGTGGCAATGATGACGGCTTTGGCTGCTTTACTGGGCTCAAGTACCACATAGCCGCCGCGTGCAATGTTCTCGATTTGTTTTGGTGAACGCGCCACAAATGGGCAATTTTGGCGACTAAAAATCAACGCACTTGGGCCGTGCCGATGCTCGAGCGCCGCGCCCCACGCAATCGCGCTCTCCGTGGTGTCACATGGGCGCCATACCGCTAAATTGGGTATCAGGCGCAAACTCGATATCTGCTCTACTGCTTGATGGGTAGGGCCGTCCTCACCCAAACCAATCGAGTCGTGGGTAAACACAAAAATGCTGCGGAGTTTCATGAGGGCTGCCATTCGCAGCGCATTACGACTGTAATCCGAGAAGGTCAAGAAGGTGCCACCAAAGGGGATATAGCCGCCATGCAGTGCCATGCCATTCATGATGGCACTCATACCAAACTCACGCACACCGTAATTAATGTGGTTACCCCACTGATTAGCGCGTACCGGCTTACAGGCACTCCAGTTGGTTAAGTTTGAAACGGTTAAGTCGGCAGAGCCGCCCATCATTTCTGGAACAGCAGGTGCCAATGCCTCAATCGTATTCTGACTCGATTTGCGCGTTGCAATCGTTTCGGCTTTGGCTTGGCATTGCGCGAGCAGTGCTTGTAGTTTTACTGCAAAGTCTGCTGGTAAATCGCCACGCATACGGCGCACGAGTTCCGATGCTAAGGAAGGATGCGCTTTTTGATATGCAGCAAAGCGCTCGTTCCATGCGTTTTGAATGGTTTGACCGCGATCGCGAAAATCCCATGCTAAATACAAATCATCTGGCACTTCAAAGGGTGGGGAGGTCCAGTTCAAGGCCTTCCGAGTTGCGGCGATTTCATCGGCGCCGAGTGGCGCGCCGTGTACCTTATCGCTACCCGCCATATTAGGTGAGCCTTTACCAATGGCTGTTTTGCAACAAATTAAGGTGGGCTTATCGCTTTGCTTTGCACCGGCAATCGCGCTGGCAACGGCGCTGGCATTATGGCCATCAAGCCCCCGAATCACATTCCAACCATAGGCTTCAAAACGCTTCGGCGTATCTTCGTTAAACCACGCAGCGACCTTACCATCAATTGAGATGCCGTTGTCATCCCAAAACGCAATCAGTTTATTGATTTTGAGTGTGCCGGCTAAGGAACATACTTCGTGGCTAATGCCTTCCATCAAGCACCCATCGCCTAAAAAAGCATAGGTGTAGTGATTAACAACATTAAAGCCGGGACGATTAAATTCTTCAGCGAGTAATTTTTCAGCTAAGGCCATGCCGACTGCATTGGCGATGCCTTGACCCAATGGACCTGTAGTCGTCTCGACGCCCGGCGTAATGCCATATTCCGGATGGCCTGGCGTCTTGCTGTGTAACTGTCGGAAATTTTTCAGCTCACTCATCGGCAAGTCATAACCGGTCAGGTGCAACAGCGCATAGAGCAACATCGAGCCGTGGCCATTGGAGAGCACAAAGCGATCGCGATTTATCCAATGCGGATCGGCGGGGTTATGTTGTAAATGCTGATCCCACAGGGCTACTGCAATATCAGCCATGCCCATCGGCATGCCAGGGTGTCCAGAATTGGCTTGCTGAACAGCATCCATCGAAAGTGAGCGAATGGCATCGGCCATACGGGTTTGTAAATTTGACATCGTAAAAGTGGTCTCGAAGGAATTAAATTGGCTATATTGCGGTAATGTCTCAATTTTATCTTCCTCCTCCCTGGGAAACCCAAAAACCCCACCCTATGCCTGCAGAGTTGCTGCATCACCTGCGGGTTCGGCGCATTGGCGAGGGTGAAGTCATTCCCATTTTTGATGGTCAAGGGCAAATTGCCTCCGCCACCCTCGTCCGCTTAGGCAGCAAATCCGGTGAACTGGCGATCGCTGCAGTAAAACAGAACACCCAAAGCGAGCCGCCCTATGGCATCACTCTGGCCCAAGGGCTTGCTGGAGGCGATAAGATGGATTGGGTCATCGAAAAGGCAGTGGAAACCGGTGCCAGCCGGATCGTACCCCTGCAATGCGAACGCTCAGTGACCAAACTGAACCGTAGTAGCGATGCGGAACGCGCGCAAAAGCGCTTAATCCACTGGCGCGCCATTACGCAAGCCGCCTGTGAGCAATGCGAGCGCACCGTGTTGCCCCTTGTGGAGCCAATACAGGCCTTTGAGGATTACCTTACCCAAATCTCTGTCGATAAGGTGGAGGGTGCCCTAAAGCTCCTTTTCGGTACGGGGGATCACCCATTCTTGGCGAAGACCATTGCTGCCTTGCCTGTGCAAGACGTGATTCTGTTGATTGGGCCAGAAGGAGGCTTTACGCCAGAAGAACTAGGGCTAGCAATGAAAGTGGGATTTCAGGCGGTGTCCTTGGGTAAGCGCATTTTGCGCACCGAGACCGCCGGTATTGCAGCCATCAGCACGATCCACGCCATTTGGGATCGCTAATCTGATGCAAAGTGGGCAATAAAAAAGCCCTGGATCGATGCAGATCAAGGGCTTGTAGTAAAGCGAGGGCGCTTAAGCGAAGGAGTAGAACACCCGATATGGTACGCGGCGCTCAGACCAGAAATCAACGGCATCGCGGAATACATCTAATAAAGTCTCGCGCGCTTCTTTGTCAAATTTTTGGGTGCAAGGCAAGCCTTCTAGTACCACCACGAAACCAGGTTGTGGCCCTGCCTTATCCACCATGGTGGTTAAGGTATCCAACAAAGGATCGTAATTCTTGGCTTGCTGCTTGGTAAATACATAGGCATTGGCGATCGACTCGAGCACTTCGCTCTTGGTCAGGCCATTTGCACAATTAGCATAAATAAAATGCTGACCGAGTTCGGCTGCGGCTTCCATTAAATCAGTAGTGCGGAAAGCACGGATCGATTGAACGATGTTAGGGCGAACGCTACGGAGCATGGCAGGTGGGCCAGCGTCACGAACGGCTAAAGCAGCGCGCCAGGATGCGGGCACTTTTTTACTGGATGCATGATTGGCGGCGAGCGTTTGCAGGCGCGATAGGCCACCCTGAGCGTAGACGTTGGTAGCTGCAGGCTCACCATCGGACTGCTCGTTTCGATCCCAACTTTCGGCGCGACTGTGGTCGTCCCACTCAGCAGATGTAATTTCAGGATTATTCATGATGGGTATAAGGTTACCCGTAAGCGACAGCCAAATCAAGCCTAATTACAGTCGGGTTTTTATAAACTACTGATTTATATAAATAAATATATATGCTAGTGTTTGCTCACATATATAAATTGACCTTAATTTCCCTTGATTCTGGTCTTGCTAGCCGCCTCTACCACGGTTAATGCGGTGACATTCACGATCCGTCGTACCGTCGCTGCCGGAGTCAGAATATGCACTGGCTTAGCCACCCCCAGCAACAGAGGGCCGATAGCGATGCCATTTCC
>CAWUTW010000076.1:0-12988 GCA_963925585.1 uncultured Polynucleobacter sp.
GTACCGCTTTGCGCCCTGATGAGTCCGGTGGTTGCGCTAATTGATTTGGTGAAGGGAATTTTTACGTCTGGGACCAAGGCCCCAAAAAAACTGCTCTTTATTGAGCTCTCTGAAATGGGTAGTGCGATTTTGGTGGACCCTGCTATGCGCAATGCCCACGCGCGCGGCGCGGAGCTTTTCTTCTTAATCTTCAAAAGCAACCAGGCCAGCCTGACTTTACTGAATACAGTCAAGCCTGAAAATATTTTCACGATTGATGCATCTAGCCTGAGAACACTGCTTGTCGATACGATCGCTTTTTTAATTAAGGCGCGCATGCGTGGCATTGATACTGTCATCGATTTGGAGTTGTTCTCACGCTTCACCGCTTTACTCACTGGTCTGTGTGGCGCTCGCAGGCGTGTGGGTTATCACATCTTCCATGGCGAGGGATTGTGGCGCGGTACGATGCTGACGCGTAAAGTGCATTACAACCCACACATCCACATTACCAAGAATTTCTTTTCCTTAATTCATGCGGCTTTTGCCACTGAAATCGAAGTCCCCTTTAGCAAGATTCAGATTCGTGATGATGAAATTCAGTTAGCGCAGGCAGTGATTGATCCTACTGTACGTAAAGCAGTGTTAGAGCGCATTGAGTCGTTGGCGCGCAATACCGATGTGTCCTACCGCCATGGACAGCAGCGCCTCATTTTGATCAACCCCAATGCCAGCGATCTATTGCCGCAGCGGCGTTGGTCACAGCAGCGCTTTTCGGAACTCATCCGCGCAGTGCATTCCCGTTGGCCGGCCGATTTAATCTTGATTACGGGATCCCCTGCTGAATTTGATTATGTTGAAAAAGTGTGGCGCGTTGCCGATGTGAAAGCAGCGATCAATTTCGCTGGGCAAGTGAAGTTTGCTGAATTGCCTGCGCTTTATACGCTGTCCGATGTGATGGTGACCAACGATTCTGGGCCGGGTCACTTTTCTGCAGTGACTGCGCTGCGTACCGTAGTTTTGTTTGGGCCTGAGACGCCAGCGCTGTATGGCTCGATTGGCAATTCAATTGCGATTACTGCCAATCTGGCTTGTTCACCCTGCGTCAGTGCTGCCAATCACCGTAAAACACCATGCCAAAACAATGTATGCATGCAGGCCATTACGGTGGCCGATGTTCTTGCGAAGGTAGAAGTCCAGTTGGACGCTGCCGATCGCGCACGCTAAGCCGATCGTGGCTACCCGCTTTTCTTGGGTTGCTTGGTGCATTCCTCTGATTCCCATTGGAATTGGTGCCGCACTCTACTTTACGGAATCGCAGCAAAGTAGCTTCATTGCGATTAATGCACTAACCCGCTTGGCTCCCGATTGGGTTTGGACCTGGATTACATTTTTAGGTAATGGTTGGGGTGTCTTTGCGCTGTCCTTTCCCCTACTAATACTCGCGCCACGCGCGCTGAGCGCCGGCATCTTTGCCGGCGGAGTGGCTGCCATCGTCAGCGCTGTCCTGAAGAATGCATTTAGCCTGCCACGCCCGGCCGGAATCTTGCAAGAGCATGAGTTTTACCGGATTGGCGAGGCAGTGTTTCATAAGGCAATGCCATCGGGCCATACCCTCACGGCGTTTGCAATTGCTAGCGCTTACTTTTTCACTGTTCCTGCTGAAAAACGTAAACCGTTTGTGTTGCTATTCATTGCGGCAAGTGCTGTCGCACTTTCACGTAATGCCATTGGCGCGCACTGGTTGACGGATGTACTTGTGGGTGCGGGGCTCGGCATCTGGTGCGGCCTGATTGGCGCCAAGCTGGCAAGTTTATTACCAAACAAACACCTCTCGCCCCGCAGTCCATGGCCAAGGGTGATCGCTATCGGTGGTCTTGCCTCCCTTTACGTCCTTCTAAATGAGACCTTGGATCACCCATTAAATATGCCATTGCAATACGCTGGCATCGTACTCGTATTGCTTACGCTGGTACTCTTTTTGCAGCAGCAGTCCCGTAGGCGTATCTAAGGGATGTTTAGTTATCGGCACGCCTTTCATGCGGGCAGTCACGCAGATATTCTGAAGCATTTAATTACGATTCAGTTAGTGCGTTACTTGCAAGAAAAGCCGGGGGCGCTGTCGATTGTGGATACCCATGCTGGCGCAGGCTTATACAACTTGCAAGATGGCTTTGCAGCCATTAGCCAAGAATCAGATGGTGGCATCGTTCGCCTTATAGACTATTTGGCGAGCACTGGCACGCATATACCAACAAGCATCGCTGACTACTTAGCCTGCGTTGCCATTGAAAATGCACAGGAAAGTGCCGCACTCTACCCAGGCTCTCCTTTTATATTGGCGCGTTTATTGCGAGCACAGGATCGCCTGCGCTTATTTGAGCTCCACCCCAATGAAATTGATATCTTGCGCAGCAATATCAATCAACTCAATTGTGCAAAACAAGTGGATGTATATTCTGCAGATGGCTTTAGTCGACTCAAAGGACTGTTACCACCGCCCAGTCGCCGTGGGCTTACCTTAATTGATCCGTCCTATGAGGACAAAAATGATTATCGCAATCTTGAATCGTGCTTAGAGGAAGCGCTTGATCGCTTTGCCACTGGCTGTTATGCCATTTGGTATCCCGTAATCGCGCGACGCGAATCCATTGCGCTACCCGATCGACTCAAAACGATTGCGAAAGCCCATCAGCGGGCATGGCTTTGTGCTGGGTTACGCGTTGAAAACGCCCCTGGTGAGCGGCGTTTACAGGCTAGCAGCATGTTTGTATTTAATCCGCCCTGGACTCTGCTCGGCCATCTTAAGGACGCATTACCTATTCTGAAAAACGCCTTGGGCTTAGATTCTGGAGCTAGCTATACCTTGCAATCCAGCGAAGCGTAAGTTCAACGCACGCAAACAATACTCTGTAGCAAATTACCAATCGGCCTGCATCGAATAACCAGCATCATTTGCTTCGATTTCGACAATAACCCCCACCGGTAATGTCAATTTATTTGGCTGATGCCCAAATGGCAGATCAGTCAAAATTGGAATTGAATCAGGCAAACGACTTCGGATTGCTTCAAGCGCCGCTTGCAAACTGTAGCCGCGATCGTTGTCATACAAACGGTAGGCGGAAAATCCACCCATCATGATTGCGCTTTGCTTAGCTAGAATTCCTGCCTCGAGCAGTTGCATGAGCATGCGCTCAATGCGGTAAGGATGTTCATTCACATCCTCGAGAAAAAGAATACCGTTCTGATATTGCTGCGCCGAAGGAAAGTAAGGTGTGCCTACCAGACTTGTTAGAACAGTTAAGTTACCACCCCACAGCATGCCAGTAGTGGTTTTTGTTTTGCTACCCAAGGCACTCAGAGACTGGCTGGCGTTTACTTGGGCACTCAGGCTACGCTCCTGAACCGCACGCTGAAAGTGGGCCCACATAAATGGATCGGGTGCCATAAGTTGATTGTCTTCAATCCGGCCAAAATCGTAATTGAGCATCGGCCCTGCCAAGCTAATACCGTCTGTTTTTGCAAGCAAGCCTAACTGAAATGCCGTGAAATCACTGTGCCCGCAAATCTGTAGACCAGCCTTTACAGCTTTTTGAATAGCCTGCCACTCAATTCTTCCAAGCAAGCGATGCAGTCCATAACCACCGCGCATTGCCATTACTGTTGTGCTTGCAGGCAATGCGGCAAGATCATTTAGCTCAGTGACTCGCTCTGCGTCTGTACCTGAAAAACGCTGATATACACGCTGCGTGCACTCGGTATTGAGGACCGATACGCCCTGCTCCATTAACCACGTAATGCCGGCATGCGGGCTACGCGCATCTAAACTAGCGCCCGATGGGGCAATCAACTGCACTTGCATTAACGGCGCTCCTTAAAAAAGCGTTTTAAAACGTGGCCGCATTCTTTCGCCAAAACACCGCCCTCAGCCTTAGTTTGGTGATTGATTTGCTGGTTAGCAAACAAATTCAGCGCACTTCCAGCAGCTCCGGTTTTAGGATCGGGCGCTCCATAAACTACACGATCCACTCGTGCATGCAGCATCGCTCCTGCACACATCGCACAGGGCTCTAGGGTGACATACAGTGTCGTTCCAGGCAAGCGGTAATTGCCTTCCACTTGGCCGGCGGCGCGCAGCACCTGCATCTCAGCATGGGCACTGGGGTCATGTAATCCAATGGGTTGATTAAAGGCCTTTGCTAATACCAAGCCGTCACGAACCAATACTGCGCCTACCGGAACCTCACCAGCTAAAGCAGCGCAGTTGGCCTGCTCTATGGCCATTGCCATAAATTGCTGATCAAGATCGGCCTGCATTACCTAGACCTGCGAGATGTCCGCCCAGCAATTGGGGGTTTCATATAAACGAATGGAAGCCAAGCGCAGCCTGCCTTGAAACGCCTCTGCAAAAATAGGTTCCAAGATTGCAAAGGCAGCGTGTGCGAGGTTTTCAACGGTGGGAACACGATCCAATATCACTGTCTTGTGATTCGGCATGCTGGCTAAAAATGCCACCACTGCCTGATCTTCTTTGGCGACTAAAAAAGCATGGTCCCATAAACTCACTAGATGCTCATTTGCTAGACGCTTAATGTCACCAAAGTCGAGCACCATGCCATCGTCCGCGGTTCCAGGAGTCTCAAGTACATCGCCCGATACCGTTAGCTCAATTGCGTAGCGATGGCCGTGCAGGTGGTGACATTGGCCATTGTGATGGGGAATGCGATGCCCTGCATCAAACTCGAGGCGACGGGTAATGGTGATCGCTGGGGTGGAGGCACTCATCGAATTCCGATCCATTTATGGGTTTGTAAACTCAGCCGCCAGAGCGGTCTTTTTTGGCAAATGCGTACTGCTAATGCGGTATTGTCTACCCGCAGCGGCCCGTCCATAGGCTGAATGTAGCGATGACGGAAGTCCATACGCTCAAATCGCGCGAGCAGTTGATCCAGATGATCATGCCCTGTCTGCGGAATCACCAACTTCACTTCATCGGCCTGCAACACCACCAACTCGGAGCCTGCCTTTGGGCTGACGCAGACCCAATCTATCCCTTCGGGTACAGCCAGCGTACCATTGGTCTCTATCGCAATCTCAAAATGCAATGCATGCAGTGCATCGATTAAATCGGCATCGAGTTGCAATAAAGGCTCTCCGCCAGTAAAGACAACATAACGGTGGTGGCTAGCGCCACCCGCTGCCAGCCAAGCTCGCTCAATTTGCGCAGTTAAATCTGCAGCGGTCTCAAATTTTCCGCCGCCATCGCCATCCGTACCAACAAAGTCGGTATCGCAAAATTGGCACACTGCAGTTGCGCGATCCTCTTCACGTCCACTCCACAAATTGCATCCCGCAAAACGGCAAAAAACGGCTGCGCGACCAGCATGTGCGCCCTCGCCCTGCAGCGTAGCAAAAAGTTCTTTTACGCTATACATTGATTTTGATCACTTCCACGAAATTAGTTCCCAGCGCACGTAATCTTCTTTAATGGATTCTGACCAGCCTCCAGCCCCCATCCAGAGGTATTCACCAAAACGTTCGCGCACGACCCAACGGCCAACCTCCGGAGCGAACCATGCATTCTCGCGGCGATTACTGGCCATCCGAAACCAATCGTCGCTCTGAAAAAAATCAGCCGTATTGACATAATGCAAGGCATCAAACTCACCCGCTTGTGTTTTTACACGGCTCCACGCTTTGGCATCAATATTAAGGCCCCAATAAAAATCATTATTTGGAAAGCCTACTACTTGATAACGGGTTCTATAAAAACTGGACCAACCTGGTACCAGCTTTTCGGGCCAAAGTGGTACAGGCTTTATAAAACGTTGAGGTGGTGTCCAGTTGGGGTCCTGCAAGTTCATACCCCAGGGCTCCTGAATCTCATCAGGTAATGATCCCATCTTTTTACCCTGCCGAGTAATCCGTACTTTAGAGCCAACCTCGACTACTGTCTCGGTCACAACGTCAACCAGCTCACCATTGAAGTAATTGCGAACCTCATACACCCACTGCTGCCCTACTGCCGGAGCGCGCACTGCAGGAATGCTTACGGGCGCCGCTATTGGAGTCTTGGGAATGTGTGCAACCGAACCCAAACATGCAGTGAGCAAGAACGCGGTAAGCGCGGCCGAAAACTTGAGCATACGCTGCAAGGAATGTAATGAAGTGAGGTTCATCGCTTTATATTATGTCCACGACAGCAGCTCCCATTTTGAGCTGCTTTCTAGTAAGACTGCGCCTATCTGCCCTTGTATTTGAAACGAACCCGATGACTCGCGCGCAACCCAGCGTCCAATTTTCGGCGCAAACCAGATTGTTTCGCGGCGAATGCAGTTCACTTTATTGTCGTCCGTGCTTTCAAAATTGATGAGATTCTGAAAGCGTAGTGCAATGAAATCACCTGCCGGTACGGTAATTTTTTCCCAGCCGTGGGCACTCATGTAAAGTTGCCAATCGTTTTTATTTTGCGGGTAGCCACTTACGGCGTACTTAGAAAATACTTCTTTGTTCCAACTACTACTCATTTTTTCAGGCCACAGTGGAATCGCTGGATTGAAATTAAGTACCTTGCCCCAATGGGGATCGGTAATCACCATGCCGTGCGGCCCTTGAATTTCACTTGGCAATGGAGCGCCATTTTCGTCCGAGCGACTGACCGTAATGGTTTTTCCTAGGCTGCTTATCTTCTCCACGACTACGCCACGGGTTTTGCCGCTGAAAAAATCACGCTCAAGGTAGCGCCATTCTTGACCAATCTGTGGCAAACGCACTAATGGCATCGGCATTGGCGCTGCCACCGGAATGCCGTGGTCACGGGAAATGGGGATGCCGCACCCAATTGGCGCCATAGCCGAAGCGGCAATAAATAGTCTGCGGGTTGCTTGCATTCTTTTACCCTTTTTAGTTGGTGTGTTCAGATAAGACGGCACAACAAGTAGGCCTCAAATGGAACTAGCTCACTCCCACTCGATCGTCGAGGGGGGTTTACCGCTGATATCAAAGACCACACGATTGATGCCGCGAACTTCATTGATGATGCGATTGGATACTTTACCGAGTAATTCATGGGGCAGGTGCGCCCAGTGGGCGGTCATAAAGTCTTGAGTCTGAACTGCACGCAAGGCAACGACGTATTCATAGGTGCGTCCATCGCCCATAACCCCAACTGACTTTACGGGCAAAAACACAGCAAACGCTTGACTAGTGAGGTCATACCATGACTGGCCGCTCGTTTCATCGATGGTGTTGCGTAGCTCTTCAATAAAAATCGCATCGGCACGGCGCAGCAAATCCGCGAACTCTTGTTTCACTTCGCCCAGAATCCGAACGCCTAGACCCGGGCCTGGGAACGGATGGCGATAGACCATTTCGCGGGGTAAGCCTAAGGCAACGCCCAATTCACGCACCTCGTCTTTGAAGAGTTCGCGCAAAGGCTCAAGCAACTGCAAATGCATATCGTCTGGCAGGCCGCCAACATTGTGGTGACTCTTAATCGTATGCGCGCCCTTTTTGCCTTTGCCCGCAGATTCAATCACATCCGGATAGATGGTTCCCTGGGCAAGCCACTTGGCATTCTGAATTTTTGCCGACTCAGTTTGAAAGACTTCGACAAACTCCTTACCAATAATTTTGCGTTTGGCTTCTGGATCACTCACACCAGCCAACTTCGACATAAAGTCCTGCTCAGCATCAACCCGAATGACTTTGACTCCCAGATTGCGAGCAAACATCTCCATTACCATCGCGCCCTCATTGAGGCGCAATAGACCATGGTCAACAAAGACGCAGGTCAGTTGCTTACCAATGGCGCGGTGAATTAACGCCGCTGCCACGCTAGAGTCAACGCCGCCCGATAAGCCCAAGATCACTTCATCACTACCCACCTGCTCCTGAATACGCGCAACGGCTTCACTAATGTAGTCGCCCATGACCCAGTCACCACGGCAAGCGCAAATCGTGCGCACAAAGCGATCCAAGATAGCGGGACCTTGCAGTGTATGGGTTACCTCTGGATGAAATTGGAAGGCGTAGAAATGCCGAGCCTCATCCGCCATGCCCGCAATCGGACAAGAGTCGGTCGAGGCCATGAGCTTAAAGCCATCTGGTAAGGCAGTCACGGAATCACCATGGCTCATCCATACTTTCAGAATGCCGTGGCCTTGGGTTGTCGCAAAATCCTGTATGCCTTTGAGTAAGGCGGTATGGCCATGGGCACGCACTTCAGCATAACCAAACTCACGGGCCTTACCAAGCGCCTCAGCCGAAGCAACAGCGCCGCCCAGCTGGGTTGCCATGGTCTGCATGCCATAGCAAATGCCGAGTACTGGAACGCCCAGCTCAAAAACGATTTGCGGTGCTCGCGGGCTCTCACCTTCTGTCACTGAATTGGGGCCACCGGAGAGAATGATTCCCTTACCACCCTCTTCTTGGATGAAGCGGCGAATAAAATCAGGATCGCAATCGTAGGGATGGATTTCTGAATAGACTTTGGCTTCGCGCACCCGTCGCGCAATTAGCTGCGTGACTTGCGAGCCAAAATCCAGAATCAGAATCTTATCGTGCATCAGGCAATCCACAATCAATCGATGTGGTAGTTGGGAGATTCCTTCGTGATCTTCACATCATGGACGTGCGATTCACGCACACCTGCCGAAGTGATTTCCACAAAATTTGCCTTCTCATGCAATTCAGTAATCGATTTGCAACCGCAGTAGCCCATCGATGAGCGAATGCCGCCGGTCAACTGATGCAAGATAGTAAGCACACTGCCTTTGTAAGGTACTTGACCTTCAATGCCTTCCGGCACTAACTTTTCTGCATTGGCTGCGCTAATGTCTTCCTGAAAGTAGCGGTCTGCAGCGCCGTCGGTCATTGCGCCGAGTGAACCCATACCACGGTAGCTCTTATACGAACGGCCTTGGTATAAAAAGACATCGCCAGGCGCCTCTTCGGTGCCAGCAAACATGCCGCCCATCATCACGGAGTGGGCGCCTGCAGCCAAGGCCTTCGCTACATCTCCGGAATAGCGAACGCCTCCATCGGCAATCAAGGGAACGCCGGTACCTTTTAATGCAGTGGCCACATTCACAATGGCAGTAATTTGCGGTACGCCAACGCCAGCAACAATTCGGGTGGTGCATATTGAGCCAGGGCCAATGCCTACCTTAACGCCATCAGCACCATACTCTACTAGGGCCAGTGCGGCTTCACCCGTAGCGATGTTGCCGCCAATGACTTGCACTTGGGGATAGTTTTTCTTCGTCCAGCGTACGCGATCCAGCACTCCCTGGCTGTGTCCGTGGGCGGTATCCACCACAATCACATCGACTCCGGCCTTGACCAACAACTCAATGCGCTCATCGTTATCGGCGCCGACACCTACCGCTGCACCGACACGCAACTTGCCCTCACTGTCTTTACAAGCATTGGGGTGCTCGGTTGCTTTCAGAATATCTTTTACCGTGATTAAGCCACGCAATTCAAAGGCGTCGTTGACGACCAAGACTCGCTCGAGGCGGTGCTTGCTCATCAAGCGTTTTGCTTCTTCGAGGGTGCAGCCTTCTTTGACTGTGACCAAACGCTCGCGCGGTGTCATCTTGACTTTTACCGGGGCATCCAAATCTTCTTCGAAGCGTAAATCGCGATTGGTAATAATGCCAATCACCGTCTTACCTTGCAGTACTGGAAAACCAGAGAAGCCATGCTCTCTGGATAAATTCATTACCTGTCTGACTGTCACTTCGGGACCGATCGTAATCGGATCACGCAACACGCCGGATTCATAACGCTTTACTTTAGCAACTTCGCGCGCCTGCTCTGCAGGCTTTAAGTTTTTGTGAATGATTCCAATGCCACCTTCGCTGGCCATGGCAATGGCCAAACGCCCTTCCGTAACCGTATCCATTGCGGCCGAAACCAAGGGGGTGTTAATGGAGATGTCCCGAGACAATTTCGATACCAAGCTGGCATCACGCGGAAGAACAGAAGAATACGCCGGCACGAGAAGCACGTCATCAAAAGTGAGTGCTTTTTGGATGAGTCGCATACAAAACCCCTAGTCGCAAAAACCGATTATAGCCTTCTGGCCTTGCGTTTAGCTGCAACCGCCTTTAAATGGGCGTCCCGATTTTGGTTGGCACGCTTGCGGCGGACCGTCTTTGGGTCGATTTTTAGGGGGGCATAGAGCTCTAGGCGGTCGCCATCATAAATCGGGCTATCCCATTCCTTACGCTTGCCAAAGACGCCGTAGGCCCCTTTACGGCTAAATCCTGCATCCTCAGGCCCGCTCGCCAATCCTGCCTGCAGCAGCGCCTCGCCAACCGTTGGCAGCAGACCCGCTGGCATCGTTAGGGTAAAGCGCCTAAGCTGAGGCTCCTCCCCACGGGCATCACAGATCAGTAATTCCATTAGGACGTTTCCTCAGCGCGCTTCACAAAGCAGTCGACAAAGGTGCCAGCAATATAACTAAACACCGGGCCAATGACCTTGTCCAAAATGGCGCTTTTAAACTCCCACTCCAACTTAAAGTCGATTTTGCAGGCATCGTCTCGCAAAGGGATAAAGAGCCATTGGCCAGAAAAATGTTTAAAGGGGCCGTCGATAAAGTGCATGTCAATTTGGGTGGGTCTGGTATTGGTATTGCGCGTATGAAAAAACTGCTCAATGCCCTTGAATTTGATCTTAATTTTGGCATCTAGACTGGTTTCAGTTTGCTCAAAAATCTCTACCCCGCCGCACCACGGCAAAAACTCGGGGTAGCGGGCAACGTCCGTCACGAGCTCGTACATGCGATCAGCCGATTGGTCAATTAAAACGGTCTTGTGGACGTCTGCCATAATCAAGAAAGTGGAGCAAATTAATCAATGAGTATCGTCGATAACAAAAAAGCCTTCTTCGATTATTTTATCGAGGAACGGTTTGAAGCGGGCATCGTGCTACAGGGCTGGGAGGTAAAAGCCATTCGTGCGGGCCGTGCCCAAATCAAAGAAGCGTATGTCGTCATCCGCAGTGCAGAACTGTACCTCATCGGAGCCCACATTACCCCCCTGATCTCAGCATCAACCCACGTCGTTACCGACCCTACCCGCACCCGCAAACTACTCCTAAATGCCCTTGAGATCCGTAAACTGATTGGCAAAGTGGAGCAAAAAGGCTTCACTTTAGTCCCATTAAACCTGCATTTCTCCAAAGGCAACGTGAAATGTGAAATTGGTCTGGCTCGGGGCAAGAAGCAGCACGATAAGCGCGCCACCACCAAAGAACGGGAGTGGGAGATTCAAAAAGCACGGATAGCGCGGGGCGATCTCCAGTAAGCACTAAATTGGTGCATGCGGTAACGCCCCTGGATTGAGCCTAGCTTAAATCAGACTTAGCAAGCATTTCCCAAGTACCCACCACACTATCGGGATTGAGGGAAATCGAGGTAATGCCTTTTTTGACCAGCCAACGTGCAAAGTCGGGGTGATCGGATGGGCCTTGACCGCAGATGCCGACGTACTTGTTTTGCTTTAAGCAGGCATCGATCGAACGCTCGATCATGAACTGTACGGCTGGGTCACGCTCGTCAAAGTCAATCGCGAGGAGCTCCATACCAGAGTCACGATCGAGTCCCAAGGTGAGTTGGGTCATATCGTTCGAGCCAATCGAGAAGCCATCAAAGTACTCTAAGAATTGATCGGCCAGAATAGCATTCGATGGAATCTCGCACATCATAATCAAACGCAAGCCATTTTCGCCCCGCTTGAGTCCAAGCTTGGCCATCATGTCAATCACGCGCTCTGCCTGCTTAATCGTGCGCACAAAGGGAACCATGATTTCGACGTTGGTCAGGCCCATGTCTTCGCGCACCCGCTTCATGGCAGCGCACTCCAGCGCAAATGCCTCACCAAAATCAGCCGACACATAACGGGAGGCCCCGCGAAAGCCCAGCATGGGATTCTCTTCATCGGGCTCGTAGCGCGAACCGCCAATCAGTTTTTTATACTCGTTTGACTTAAAGTCAGACAAACGCACAATCACCGGCTTTGGATAAAACGCTGCGCCAATGGTTGCAACCCCTTCGACTAATTTATCTTCATAAAACGCACGGGGACTTGCATAACCACGCGCAACGCTCTCTACAGCGCGCTTTAAGTCCGGATCAATGTTCGGATATTCCAATACCGCACGCGGATGGAGCCCAATGTAGTTGTTAATGATGAACTCCAGGCGCGCTAAACCAACGCCTTTGTTTGGCAGTTGGCAAAAGTCAAAAGCCAACTGGGGATTGCCGATATTCATGGTGATTTTGACCGGAATTTCAGGTAAATCACCACGCGACACTTCAGTGACTTCGGTCTCAATCAAGCCATCGTAAATGTTACCCTCATCGCCTTCAGAACAGGAGACAGTAACCATCATGCCATCTTGCAATTTGTCGGTCGCATCTCCACAACCCACTACCGCAGGAACTCCGAGCTCACGCGCAATGATCGCGGCGTGGCAAGTACGACCACCCCGATTGGTCACAATGGCGGAGGCCCGCTTCATTACTGGCTCCCAATTGGGATCGGTCATGTCTGCCACCAATACGTCTCCTGGCTGCACACGATCCATCTCACTCGGGTCACGAATGATGCGCACAGGACCGGCGCCAATCTTCTGACCAATCGCGCGCCCCTTCACCAACACGGTGGAGTTGCCTTTGAGTTTGTAGCGCATCTCAACCTGCCCTGCTGCTTGACTCTTTACGGTTTCAGGGCGGGCCTGCAGAATATAGATACGGCTATCCTTACCGTCCTTGCCCCACTCGATGTCCATTGGACGACCGTAGTGTTTTTCGATAATGACAGCAAACTTGGCTAATTCGGTAATGTCTGCATCTTCCAAGGAAAAGCGATTGCGCATTTCTGGGGCAATATCCACTGTGACTACGCGCTCTGCAGAACCTGCGGGTGCAAATTGCATCTGGATTAATTTAGAGCCCAATGAGCGGCGAATAATGGCTTTTTTACCTTGAGCCAAAGTA
>CAWUTW010000077.1:0-18897 GCA_963925585.1 uncultured Polynucleobacter sp.
ATCGCCGACCTCTCGCCCGGTAATTTTGCCGAGCATCGATTTTCGAGAAATGCCTGCTAAAACGGGATGGCCGTTTTGCGTGAAGCTTGCAAATTCTTGTAGCATTCTGAGGTTGTGATCTAAGCTCTTACCAAAACCAAAGCCGGGATCAATTGCAATCCGATCTGCAGCAACGCCTTGCTGAATTAAATTCTGCGTGCGCTCCATTAAAAAGGCATTCACCTCACTCACTACATTCAGATAGTTTGGATTGAGTTGCATGGTGATGGGGTCACACTGCATGTGCATTAATACAATGCCGCAGTTGTGCGCTAGCGCAGAATCAAGCACCACGTGTTCTGCGCCAGCTTGGCGCAAGGCCCAAATGTCATTGACGCAATCCACACCGGCCAGCAAAGCCTGCCGCATGGTTTCTGCTTTATAAGTGTCAATCGATAAGGCAACGCCGCAATCGGTGAGTGCCTCGATAATCGGCAGCACCCGATCCAATTCTTCTTGCAGTGAAACCGGAATGGCGCCGGGCTTGGTTGATTCGCCGCCAATATCAATCAGGTCAACGCCTGCAGTAATCATTGCCTCTGCTTGGCGCACGGCATCGTCTTTTGCATAAAAGCGACCACCATCGGAAAAGGAATCCGGCGTGGCATTGAGTATCCCCATCACCAAGGGCCGCTGGCGATTGGCTTGCCTTTGCCCCAGCTCAAAAAGAAAACGCCCGCAACGCCATGTTGCGGGCTGTTTAAGCAATTGCATTGCGCTAATCGAAGGCGCTATTTATGCAGCTGCGGGTGCACTACCCGCGGTTGGGCCAGTCGAACCACCTGCTGAATTACCAAACGCAGTCGCCGGTGCTGGCTTGGGCGCCCGTGGGGGACGGCCATCCATGATGTCATTGATCTGCTCTGCATCGATGGTTTCCCAATCCATGAGCGCAGTGACCATCGCCTCGACCTTATCTTTGTGATTTTCGAGAATCGATTTAGCCAGTGCATATTGACTGTCAATCAAACTCCGAATTTCTGCATCGACTTTTTGCTGGGTTAACTCAGAAACTGACTTCGAGCTGTTCGGACCGAACATGCCTTGCTGCTCGGTATCCACATACACCATGGTACCTAAGCTATCGCTCATCCCGTAGCGCGTCACCATATCCCGCGCCATCTTGGTTGCGCGTTCAAAGTCATTCGATGCACCCGTACTCATGGAGTTCAGAAATACTTCTTCGGCTGCGCGGCCACCAAACAAAATGGCCAGCTCTTCTAGCATGCGGTCTTTATATAAATTGACACGATCAAACTCTGGCAGCTGCCAGGTAACGCCGAGGGCCATGCCGCGCGGCATGATCGTAACCTTATGAACTGGGTCTGCTTTTGGTAACACTTTAGCAACCACTGCATGGCCTGACTCATGGTAGGCCGTATTGCGACGCTCTTCTTCACGCATCACGGCAGACTTACGCTCCGGACCCATGTAGATTTTGTCCTTCGCATCTTCAAAGTCTTGCATGTCGACTGAACGCTTATTGCGACGCGCAGCAAAGAGTGCCGACTCATTTACTAAATTGGCAAGATCAGCACCAGAGAAGCCTGGCGTGCCACGCGCCAACACAGCAGCATTGACGTCAGGACTAATCGGTACCTTACGCATATGCACTTGCAAAATTTGCTCACGACCACGAATGTCAGGCAAGCCAACGTGCACTTGACGGTCAAAGCGACCCGGGCGCAGTAAAGCGCGATCCAATACGTCAGAACGGTTGGTTGCGGCAACTACGATGACGCCACTATTGCTTTCAAAACCATCCATCTCAACCAACATTTGGTTTAAGGTTTGCTCACGTTCATCATTACCGCCGCCCATACCGGCGCCGCGATGGCGGCCAACCGCATCAATCTCATCAATAAAAATGATGCAAGGGGCATTTTTCTTTGCATTATCAAACATGTCACGCACACGGGATGCGCCAACACCCACAAACATCTCAACAAAATCAGAACCTGAGATTGAGAAGAACGGTACTTTGGCTTCACCCGCAATGGCACGCGCCAACAAGGTCTTACCGGTGCCGGGAGGGCCTACTAACAATACACCGTGTGGAATATGGCCGCCCAGCTTTTGAAACTTTTGCGGATCCTTGAGGAAGTCAACAATCTCGAACACTTCTTCTTTGGCCTCATCGCAACCCGCGACGTCTCCAAAGGTAACGGTATTACTGTTCTCATCCACGAGGCGGGCTTTTGATTTGCCAAAGGAAAATGCGCCGCCTTTGCCGCCGCCTTGCATCTGCCGCATCATGAAAAACCAAAAACCAATAATCAACAATGTAGGTCCGAGGTAATACAAGGCCGACGTAATTAAATTGGGCTCGTCTTCTGCTTTACCGGTGACTTGCACGCCGGCCTTCATCAGGTCGCCAACCATCCAGATGTCCCCTGGTGAAATTAGGGAGTACTTGTTTCCATCAACTGGGGTCACTTGCAATGTACGGCCTTGCACGTCAACGCGGCGCACTTTGCCGTCTCGCGCGTCATCCATAAACTGGGAGTACGTCACTCGCTCAGGCGTGTTTGGCTTATCGAACTGTTTAAACACAGTAAAAAGGACGAGGCCCACAATGAACCAGACGCCGATTTTTTGGAACATATTGTTGTTCAAATACCCACCTTTGCCGGATTAATCCGGGAGTTCTTCCATTACAAAAGCTGTCGAAAAGACGGCTTCCACATGCAATTGATTCTACTACCTCCGTAATTCAAGGGTTTAGCCCAATTTTATCGGCTAAAACCACTAAAACATAGGGGTTAATTGCTATTTTAGGGCTGTTTTGGCGGTTTCAAGTGGCGACCCAGCAAAAAGGTCTCCGACGAGCGATCGCGGGAGGCTTTGGGTTTTCGCGCTGAAACCGTCTTAAATACCTTTTTAAAGGTTTCCACAATTTGGCTATAGCCGCTGCCATGAAAGCATTTAATCAATAGAGCACCATCCGGCTGCAGATGGTCCTTAGCAAAATCCAAGGCCAGCTCAGCCAGGGTTGCCATACGCGCCGCATCGGCAATACCGACGCCCGATAGATTGGGCGCCATGTCCGATAAAACTAAATCAACCTTGCCATTGCAACTGGGGGGCAATAAGGACTCCAGCGCACGCAAGCCCTCCTCCTCCCGAAAGTCGCCCTCAATGAAGCTGACATCGGCAATCGCCTCCATGGGCAGTATGTCAATGGCAACAATCACGCCATCGGGCTTACCGGATTCAATCTTGGGGTTGTGTTTGCCTAATTCGGTTAAGCGATTGCGCACGTACTGCGACCAACTGCCTGGAGCGCTGCCCAAATCGACCACCACCATACCGGCCTTGATCAAATGGTCCTGCTCGTCGATTTCGCTGAGCTTGTACGCCGCGCGTGCGCGATAGCCCTCTTTTTGCGCCATCTTGACGTAGGGATCCATCAGGTGGTCCTGCAGCCAGCTTTTATTAAATTTATTCTTTGCCACGTAATCCCAATCGGTTAACTTCAACTCTACAGTGCTGAGCCAAACGCTCTACTTTACCTGCTTATTCCGGTCTCATAAACAGCAATGCTCTATGATCGAGGCATGACTGCACTCATCATCTCCCCCGCCCAGCGCAAAGCGCTTAAAGCCAAAGCCCACGACCTCAGCCCGGTTGTCATGATTGGTAACGATGGACTGACCCCAGGCGTGGTTAAAGAGGCAGAAATCGCCATTAATAGCCATAACTTGATTAAAGTGCGTGTCTTTGGTGATGATCGTGAAAACCGCATTGCCATTTACGAGGCCCTGTGCGACAAACTGGGTGCGGCGCCAGTGCAGCACATCGGTAAATTACTAGTGATCTGGCGCCCTGAGCCCCTCATCAAAGATATCAATGCACCCACTGCACGTGGCGGCAATAAAACCAAAAAATCAATTCAGGCGCCACGCTCGCCAAACCGACCCATCAATCGCGGCTCTACCAGCACATCGGAGCGCTCTGCGCGCCGCACTGCTGCAGCCAAACCCTTTGGCAAAACCGTGGGCAGCAAAGCCGAAGCACCTGCTCGTAAAGTGGCATCCAAAAGCGCGTCGACCCGCCCAACGCGCGCCGATGCTGCTGAATCGAAGATTGGTTGGTCATCCCCAGGTTACAAGCGGGCAGCAGCACCAACGGGCCCGGTAAAGCGCCGCAAGGTGCGGCAAGCCAGTACCAAGAAAAAATCCTTGGGTTAATTTCTATACTGTGAATTACGGGTTTGTTGGCTGGCGAGTTAAACGCCACACCATCCATAGACCCAAGAGGCTCTGAATTAAAAATAGTCCGCTAGAGATGCCATGCAAGCGCCCAAATAGGCTCGCGGATGGAGATGCCATAACGGGTACGCCCAATAGCAATGCCTCTTGGCGTAACGCGTTCATATACGGAATAAAACCGAAACACGTCATAGCCGAAATCAATAGCAGTACGAGGATCACCCAACGGGTACTACGGTAATTTTCGATGTTACGCTTAATCAGGATATTGGCCATCAAAAGCAAAGCGACACATACAACTACGCTGACGTAGGCCTCGGCTTGAAAAATAGCTGCTGCAATCATGCCGGCAACTTGGCGATCTTGTAAGTTAGCGAAGATGGTAGGGACAACCAAATAGCCTACCGTAAATAGGCTACCCACCCACACCCCAGCAATCAGAATAAATAGACGCTGGAATACCGCAAGGCGATCCGCTGCAACGGTAGTCATTTAAATGTAGCGAACTGCCAAAATCTCCACTTCGCGATTACCTGCTGGGGCCTGAACCGCCACCACATCGCCCTCTTCTTTGCCAATCAACGCACGCGCAATCGGCGAGCTAATTGAAATTTTATTCACTTCAATGTCAGCCTCGTCGTCGCCGACAATTTGGTACGTGAATTTCGTGCCGTCTACTAAATCCTCTAGATCCACGGTAGCGCCGAATACCACTCGGCCCTCCACTTCCAGGGTCGCAGGATCAATAATTTGAGCACCTGACAATGTGGTCTCGAGCTCCTTGATGCGGCCCTCAATAAAACCCTGCTTTTCTTTTGCGGCATCGTACTCGGCGTTCTCGGATAGATCACCCTGCGCACGCGCCTCTGAAATTGCATTGATCACGGCCGGACGTTCGACGTGCTTGAGGCGATGCAGTTCAGCTTTGAGCAGTTCAGCGCCAACTTTGGTAATGGGAATGGTGTTCATACTGCAACCTAGCTTATCTACGAATTAAAGAAGTAGTTTAAGCTAGGTTTACGGTATTTACAGAGACTATTCGAGGCTGCGGTGTAAATTTTGCAGCGAATAGACTTCGAGTGAATCTTTAGCACCGCTTTTTGACGCCATCAGGCCATCCATCACAGCCCGTGCCGCACTGATCGTAGTGTAGTAAGTAACGCCATTCGCCTGCGCACTGGTTCGAATCGAACGTGAATCGGCAATCGCTGTACGGGTCTCATCTACGGTTGTAAAGACCAGTGAAATTTCACGGTTTTTAATCAGGTCAACGATGTGAGGCCTGCCGTCTTTCACCTTATTGACGACGCGCACGGGCAAACCTGCAGCAGCGATGGCTGCGGCAGTGCCCTTGGTTGCGACCATGGGAAAGCCGAGTTCATGCAAGATCTGGGCTACTGCAACCGCTTTACCTTTATCACTGTCTTTTACCGTCAATACCACCGTACCGGTTTTGGGAAGCTTGATGCTAGCACCCAGTTGTGACTTAAACAAAGCTTCACCAAACGTTTTGCCAACCCCCATTACTTCGCCGGTGGAGCGCATCTCAGGTCCCAAGATTGGATCAATGCCGGGGAATTTATTAAATGGGAAGACCGCTTCCTTGACTGAGAAGTACGGTGGAATGACTTCGCGTGTGATGCCTTGCTTGGCTAAGGTCTGGCCCACCATGCAACGTGCCGCAATCTTCGCAAGCTGTAAACCAGTTGCCTTCGATACAAACGGCACGGTTCGTGATGCACGGGGATTGACTTCCAAAACATAAATCACATCGTTGCCGTCGACATTCTGAATCGCAAACTGCACATTCATCAGACCAACAACATTGAGGCCTCGGGCCATGGCCGCCGTTTGGCGTTTGATTTCATCAACGGTGGCTTCCGATAAGGAATACGGTGGCAATGAACAAGCCGAGTCACCTGAGTGCACGCCAGCCTGCTCAATGTGTTCCATCACGCCGCCAATAAAAACGGATTCACCATCGCTAATGCAGTCCACATCGCACTCAATAGCGTCATTCAAGAAGCGATCCAATAGGACCGGTGAGTCATGCGACACCTTCACTGCCTCGCGCATGTAGCGCTCTAAATCACGGCCGTCGTGCACGATTTCCATTGCCCTACCGCCTAGTACATAGGATGGGCGAACCACTAAGGGGTAACCAATTTCCTCGGCCAATCGCAACGCGTCGTCTTCGGTGCGTGCAGTCCGGTTCGGTGGCTGACGCAAATCCAAGGCATGCAATAGTTTTTGGAAACGCTCGCGGTCTTCTGCAGCGTCAATCATATCGGGCGATGTGCCAATGATAGGAACGCCATTGGCTTCCAAATCCAAAGCCAATTTGAGCGGTGTTTGACCGCCGTACTGCACGATCACGCCTTTGGGTTTTTCTTTGGCAACGATCTCCAGAACATCTTCTAAGGTCAAGGGCTCAAAGTACAAGCGATCCGATGTGTCATAGTCGGTCGATACGGTCTCAGGATTACAGTTGACCATGATGGTTTCGTAACCATCTTCGCGCATGGCAAGAGCAGCGTGCACGCAGCAGTAATCAAATTCAATGCCTTGACCGATGCGGTTGGGTCCGCCGCCGAGCACCATGATCTTGTCTCGATTACTGGGCTGGGATTCGCACTCACCATGCTCTGCTTCATAGGTTGAATACATGTAAGCCGTATTCGTGGAAAACTCGGCAGCGCAGGTATCAACCCGCTTATAAACCGGAAATACCTTCAGGCGGTGGCGGGCAGCGCGAACCGAGGTAGCGTCGACCTTCAGCAGCTTGGCTAAGCGGCGATCCGAAAATCCTTTTTGCTTTAGAAAACGCCACTCCGCTGCAGACAGGCCGTCAATCGTATGCTGCTTGAGTGTATTTTCAATCAAGACTAATTCTTCGATCTGCTCTAAGAACCAAGGGTCCACTTTGGTTTCTTCATAGATCTCATCTAGGCCCATGCCCATGCGGAATGCATCCGCCAAATACCAAATGCGATCGGGTCCTGGCTCACCAATCTCTTGAATGATGTCCTCTAAGTCCGTTGAGATTTCGTCCAGACCATCAACGCCGACCTCAAGGCCGCGCAAGGCTTTCTGAAAGGACTCTTGAAAGGTGCGGCCAATGGCCATCACTTCACCGACGGATTTCATTTGCGTCGTCAAGCGCGAATCCGCTTGTGGAAACTTCTCAAATGCAAAGCGGGGAATCTTCGTTACAACATAATCAATCGAGGGTTCAAACGATGCCGGTGTGGCACCGCCGGTAATGTCGTTGTGCAACTCATCTAAGGTGTAGCCCACCGCTAATTTTGCTGCGACCTTCGCAATCGGAAAGCCAGTGGCTTTGGAGGCCAAAGCAGATGACCGTGAAACACGGGGGTTCATCTCAATCACGATCATGCGGCCATCGACTGGATTGATCGAGAACTGCACGTTTGATCCGCCGGTATCCACACCGATTTCACGTAATACCGCAATCGATGCATTCCGCATCAACTGATACTCTTTGTCCGTCAGGGTTTGAGCGGGCGCAACCGTAATCGAGTCGCCCGTATGAATACCCATCGGATCCAAGTTCTCAATCGAACACACAATGATGCAATTATCAGCGCGGTCCCGCACTACTTCCATCTCAAACTCTTTCCAGCCAAGCAATGATTCTTCAATCAAGAGCTCACCCGTTGGTGAAAGCTCCAAACCACGCTTGCAGATTTCTTCGAACTCTTCGCGGTTATACGCAATGCCGCCGCCCGAGCCCCCCATCGTGAAAGATGGACGAATCACTACCGGGAAGCCAGGGCTGCCGGTTTCTATCTGAATGCGCTGTTGCACGGCGACGGCTTCATCCATGGAATGCGCAATACCGGATTTAGCAGAACCGAGGCCAATCTTGGTCATCGCATCTTTAAACTTTTGACGGTCTTCTGCTTTATCAATTGCCTCGGGTGAGGCGCCGATTAATTCGCAACCGTACTTTTCTAAAATGCCGTTGCGATGCAAATCCAAAGCGCAATTAAGTGCAGTCTGACCACCCATGGTTGGTAATATGGCATCGGGCTTTTCCGTCGCAATAATGCGCTCGACTACTTCCCATGTAATCGGCTCAATGTAGGTGACATCGGCCATCTCGGGATCGGTCATGATGGTGGCTGGATTGCTATTGACCAAAATGACTTTGTAGCCCTCATCGCGCAGTGCTTTGCATGCTTGCGCGCCCGAGTAATCAAATTCACAAGCCTGACCAATAACGATTGGTCCTGCGCCAATAATCAGGATACTTTTAATGTCGCTCCGCTTAGGCATTATTTGCCTCCTTGCTTACTGGTTGGAGCGACATGCATTAAGTCCATAAAGTGATCGAATAAGTAAGCGATGTCATGGGGTCCAGGCGATGCCTCGGGGTGCCCCTGAAAGCAAAACGCCGGCTTGTCTTTCCACGCTAAGCCCTGCAGTGAGCCGTCGAAAAGGGATACGTGGGTCACGCGCACATTGCTTGGCAATGTTGTGGCATCGACCGCAAATCCATGGTTCTGGGATGTAATCGCAACCCGTCCGCTATCCAAATCCTTTACTGGGTGATTAGCACCATGATGACCGAATTTCATTTTCAAGGTCTTCGCGCCAGCAGCCAAGCCCATAATTTGATGCCCCAAACAGATACCGAACGTGGGAACGCCCTTCTCGATGATTTCTGTTGCGGCAGTAATAGCGTAATCGCAAGGACCAGGATCACCGGGTCCATTGGAGAAAAACACGCCATCGGGTTTCATGGCCAAGACTTCCGCTGCCGTCGTTTTTGCGGGCACAACCGTTAATTCGCAACCGCGCTCGGTTAGCATGCGCAAAATATTGCGCTTGACGCCAAAGTCGTAGGCCACCACTTTTTTGATGGTTTTTTTAGTATCGAGGCTACGGTAAGCGGGCTTGCCGTCAAGGCCATGTAACTCCCACTCGGCTTCGCGCCAAGGGTAGGCGGCTTTAGTGCTAACAACCTGCGCCAGGTCTAAGCCACTCATGCCTGGAAATCCCTTTGCAAGCTCCAAGGCTCTGGCGCCGAGAGCTGCAGGATCATCGCCCATCTTGCCGGCCACAATCGCGCCTGACTGGGCGCCCTTATCGCGTAGCAAACGGGTCAGCTTGCGCGTATCAATGCCGGCGATGCCAGGAATACCTGCCTGTTGCAAATACGACTCGAGGCTTTGCTCTGAGCGAAAGTTCGACACCCGGCGCGAGAGGTCTTTAATCACTAGACCGGCCGCATGAATTTGCGATGATTCGGCATCTTGGGCATTGATGCCCACATTGCCAATGTGCGGATACGTCAGGGTCACAATCTGACGGCAATAGCTTGGATCGGTGATGATTTCCTGATAACCCGTTAAGGCGGTATTGAAAACCACTTCACCAGCGGTTTCGCCAGGGGCGCCAATGCTGTAGCCTAAAAAAAGAGTTCCGTCGGCTAGTGCCAAAACGGCTGGGGGAAAAGAAGGAAGCAAGGGTGACAAACCATCTCCAATCCCTGCTGCCATCCAACGCTCAACACCCCCAAATAGCCTACCCGGAAGTGGTTGCGGGAGGTGAGTGTTTTTAAGCGCTAGGGTAATTTATTGAGTTACGAACCTAACAATAATACCAGTTCATGGACTGGCTTTGCGCCAAACCATCCCCAGCCTTACTGGGCGGTGCAGCCGCCCAGCCCCTGCTTCGATTTCCCGATGCATTCTACTTTTTCAGGGCCAGTTTTTCCTAACTTTTTTTGGCGCTTTCCTGAATCACCGTTTTAATGTGCGCCAGCACCGATTGGTCTTCCATCGTACTAATATCGCCAGGATCCCGCCCTTCGGCAACCGCCTGCAACGCGCGCCGCACAATCTTCCCAGAACGGGTCTTCGGTAAAGCCGTCACAATGTAAACGCGTGCAGGCCTTGCAACCGCACCCAATTGCGAGTCCACGGTTTTCATTAATTCTGCTTCGAGCGTGCTTACGTTCGATGCATCTTTTGGTATTGCAAAACCAATCGCCACTTGGCCCTTCAATTGATCTTCAATACCAACGACTGCCACCTCAGAAATGTTGGCATGGCTGGAAATGCTCTCCTCAATTTCGCGGGTACCTAATCGGTGACCGGCGACATTAATAACATCATCCGTACGACCCAGAATGAAGTAATAGCCGTCTTTGTCTTTAATGCCCCAATCGAAAGTGGAATAAATCAACTTACCTGGTATGGTGCTCCAGTAGGTTTTTACATAACGGTCATCATCGCCCCACACGGTTTGCATGCAACCCGGAGGCAGCGGACCTTCAATCGCTACCACCCCTTTTTGATCAGGGCCCAACTCTTCGCCCGTAGCCTCATCCAGTAGCTTCATGTTGTAACCAAATACCGGCAAGCCAGGAGATCCAAATTTATGGGGCATGACCTCAACGCCGCGCTGAATCGCCAAAATAGGCCAGCCAGTTTCGGTTTGCCAATAGTTATCCACCACTGGCTTACCAATGGCCTCATGTATCCACGTTGCGGTTGGCTCATCCAGAGGTTCGCCCGCCAAAAACAAGGTGCGTAAGCTCGATAAATCGTATTTGCTCAAGAAAGCCGGATCTTGTTTCTTGAGCACCCGAATTGCAGTAGGCGCAGAGAACATAACCGCTACCTTGTATTTCTCAACCAGACTCCACCAAATGCCGCCATCGGGACGCAAGGGGGTTCCTTCGTACATGATGGTGGCCGTGCCATTAATCAGCGGCCCATAAATAATAAAACTGTGCCCAACCACCCAGCCAATATCGGAGGTCGTGAACATGGTTTCGCCGGGCTTGCCGCAAAAGATCAGGCGCATTGCCGATGCCAGTGCTACCGCATAGCCCCCGGTATCGCGCTGCACACCCTTGGGTTTCCCAGTCGTGCCGCTGGTATATAAAATATAAGAAGTGTGGGTTGCATCAACCCACTCTACGGGTACTTCTGCATCGAGGTGAGCCAAGCGCTCAGCAGTGTAGTCGAGGTCGCGCCCATCTACCATCACAAACTCGGTTAAGCCGCGGTTGACGATCAACACGTTTGCGGGCTTGTAGGATGAGAGCGTAATGGCCTCGTCGAGCAGCGGCTTGTAAGGCACCGCCTTACCGCCACGCATGCCGGCCTCCGCCGTAATAATCATTTTGGGCGTGGCATCTTCAATGCGCGATGCCAAACTATGCGATGCAAAGCCACCAAACACCACCGAATGAATTGCACCAATGCGCGCGCACGCCAGCATCGCAAAACTGGCTTCCGCAATCATCGGCATGTAAATCAATACGCGATCGCCCTTACCAACCCCATTGGCCTTCAAAATGGCAGCCATGCGATTTACTTCGGCGTGCAGTTCCTTAAAGGTATAAGCCTTTTCAATATCGGTCTCGGTAGAAACCGCCACTAGGGCAATTTGGTCGCCACGCTCGGCCAAATGCCGATCAACCGCGTTGTAGCAAAGATTGGTTAGGCCGCCCTTAAACCAGTCCGCAAACGGCGGATTACTGTATTCGAGTACCGTGTCAAACGGTTTTTTCCAATAGATGTGTTTTGCTTCTTCGCCCCAAAAAGCATGGGGATCTTGAATGGATTGGGCGTGAACGGTTTTGTAGGACATGATTTACCTAAAAGGCTACTTCAATGGGTTCGGTACTGCTAAGGCACAAAAGCTAAATTTACTCTATTGCGGCGTAGTACCAGCTTTTGCAGTAGTTGTTTTCGCAGATTTGGCGATGTCTGTCGATGCGGGCTTTTGCTGAGTAGGTGCTTTAGAGGCGGTTTTAACAGTGGGCTTTGACGCGCTTTGTGCCGTTTTAGGGGGCGCAGCATTGGTTTTCTTGCTCGCAGTACTCGGTGCTGCTGCCTTTTTTACTGGCGCCGGCTTGACTAAATTGAGACTGGCGTTTTCGGCGAGGTGCTCTGATACGTCAGCCGACTTGCTACTGGGCTTCGGAATCAGAACCGTTGATCCGGCCTTGACCCGCATACCAAGTGGAATAGCATTAACCTCACGCAATACGGCCACACTCACACCCAAGCGCTTTGCTAGCTGATCTGCCGACTCGGTGGATGGAACGCTGACCGCAGTCCACGTAGAGAGTGGCTCATTGTAGTTTTTTAGATTTTCCTGAAAAAGTTCGGCATGGCCAAACGGCAACAATATTTGCTGATTCGCTGCACTCAAGATAACGGGCTTATTAAAAGACGGATTGAGATTACGAAAATCGTCTGGCGTTATATCGGCCAACTTAATGATTAGATCTACATCAATGTCACGCGTCACATCGATGGCTACAAAGAACGGGTGATTTTCAAGCTCCGGCAAAACAATGCCGTACGCCTTCGGATCCAAAACGATGGCTTTGTACGCCATCAGTTTAGGAACGTATTCTCGGGTCTCTTTGGGCATCTTCAAACTGAGGTAATCGGTTGGCAGCTTAGCGGTCTGATTGCGCTTAATTGCTTTGGCCACATTGCCCTCGCCCCAGTTGTATGCGGCTAAAGCGAGCTGCCAATCGCCGAACTGCCGATGCAAGCGTTGCAAGTAGTCCAGCGCAGCATTGGTTGACTGCAAGACATCGCGGCGCTCATCGCGAAACACGTTTTGCGTTAACTTGAAATCCTTTCCAGTCGCCGGCATAAATTGCCAAATGCCCATGGCTTTGGCGGTGGATTTTGCTACTGGGTTAAAGGCGCTCTCGACAAACGGTAACAGCGCGATTTCAGTCGGCATGCCACGTGAATTCACTTCTTCAACAATGTAAAACAAATAGCGCGATGAACGCGCCATCGAGCGGTGTACGTAATCGGGTCTTGCAGCTAACCAGCGCGTCTGCGTTATTACCAGCGGACTATCGAGCTCGGGCATCACAAAACCATCTTGAATCCGTAGCCACAAGTTGCTCGAGGGCGCCATTAGACTGCTGACGGATTGCTTGCTGAGATCAACGCGGGGGGCGTTAGCAGCACGTGGGTTACGAACGCCACTACCATCCGCATCAGAAGACCAATCGTTACCCATGCTGGCGCAACCCGATAAGGTAGCGAACACAACGACAATGAAAAGCGATCGCCAATGCAAATACCAGCGCCCCAAATCGCATTGGCGCAGCAGCATCAGAAGCGATCCTTCCAAGCCCGAATTGCTGCCAGTACATGGGCCGGACTCGGCAATGCAGCGGCGCCAGATACCTGCAATGCTGCCGTAATCACGTCGGGCTGATTTGAGCGCATAAAGGGATTCACCCGCAACTCATGGCCAATGGTGGTTGGCACGGTGGGTTTATTCGCTTGGCGCAAGGCCTGTGCCGTATTCGACCAGGTAATGAGATCGGAATTATTCGGCTCTACCGCCAAGGCAAAGCGGATGTTCGAAAGCGTGTACTCATGGGTGCAATACACGGCTGTTTCGGGCGGTAAGGCCGCAAATTTCGCCAACGACTGGGACATCTGGGTGGGCGTACCCTCAAACAAGCGGCCGCAGCCAGTTGCAAATAAGGTGTCGCCGCAAAAAAGCTTGGGCGCATTACCAGCGGCAAAGTAGGCAATGTGCCCCAAGGTATGGCCAGGCACCTCCAAGACGGTGAACGCAATCGCTGGTGCAGCGCATTCCACCCGGTCGCCCTCCATTAAGGCCTGAGTTCGCCCCGGAATAGCTTCTGCTGCAGGGCCATACACCGGAAGGGAATCGGTGGCAACGTAGGCCAACAAATCCTGAATGCCGCCTGTGTGGTCTGCGTGGTGGTGGGTAATTAGAATGCCGGTCAGCGTCAGCCTCTGGCTTTCTAAGAAGTCCAATACCGGGCCCGCATCACCCGGGTCAACCACCAAGGCAGACTCGCCATCATGAATGCACCAGATGTAGTTATCGTCAAATGCCGGAATGGGCCAGACTTGTAATGTAGATTTCGTTACCATAGGTACATGATACCAACCCAAGCCTCCCCCGAAAGCCCTATTTTGTCAGCAGATGGCTCCTGGGATGCGTGGCTTGCCTCGCCACCAGGTCAATATGTTTTGCGTCAAGAGCAGGTGTGGTTTGATAAGACGGTCGTGGATGTATTTGGCTTTAATGCGGTTCAAATTGGCTTGCCGCAACTCCACTCTTTGCGCGAAAACCGGATGCCCATGCGCGCCCTGTTAACGCATGCAGATCAATCCTTAGGCGCCCAATCAACTATACCCACAACACCGAGTTGGCACGTGATCGAAGGTTTGCCCGACGAGCTGCCCTTTGCGGCAGAGAGCGTCGATCTATTGGTATTGCCGCATGTATTGGAGTTTGCGGATGACCCCCATCACATTCTGCGTGAGGCTGACCGCGTCTTGGTGCCCGAGGGCCGACTCATCTTGTCTGGCTTTAATCCTGCCAGCCTATGGGGCGCGCGGCAATACCTGAGCCGCTTAATTGGCAAACCATTTTTACCTGGAGATGGTCAGTTTATTAACCTGCTGCGCATACGTGACTGGTTAAAGTTACTGAATTTCTCTTTAGACCGTGGCCACTTTGCCTGCTACAAACTGCCCTTGCAGGGTGAGTCAGCCATTGAGCGCATGAATTACCTTGAGCCCATGGGTAATCGGTGGTGGCCTATTTTTGGCGCAGTATTCATGGTCTCTGCGATCAAACGTCACCCTGGCATGCGCCTGGTGGGTCGCGTAGCCCAAAAACGGCCGCCGCCACTCCGTCAACTCAATCCCGTGGTGGAGAGCAAAATACAGCCCACTGCTCCCCACAACCAACATGACCGCCATGAGCCAGCCTGATCCTACCCTGCCCCACATCACCATTTACACCGATGGCGCCTGCAAAGGCAACCCAGGCCCTGGAGGCTGGGGTGCAGTATTGCGTTCTGGCGAGCATGAACGACATATGCATGGCGGCGCAGAACTAACCACCAACAACCGCATGGAAATGAGCGCAGTGATTCATGCGCTGCGCGCGCTCAAGCAACGCTCCAGCGTTGCGCTGTACACCGACTCCCAGTACGTTCAAAAGGGGGTTACTGAATGGCTAGAAGGCTGGAAAAAGCGCCAATGGCGAACCTCCAGTCGCGAGCCCGTTAAAAACGCTGACCTCTGGCAAGAGCTCGACTCCCTCCTGCCCAGTCACCAGATATCCTGGCATTGGGTACGCGGCCACAATGGTCACCCTGGTAATGAGCTAGCCGATGCCTTGGCCAACCGCGGGGTAGAAGAGCTACTCGCGAAGAAAAGTGTTTAGGGCCTTATAGGCGGACTGTTTTCGCCTTTTTAAGCCAATCTGGCTTTCGGTGGAATACAAGGGCTTATGAGAGAATGAGGCATCCAAAAGCACCCAATAGCGTCATTACTAAATACCTAAGAAAAACTGAGATCAATTGGCTGAAAACGCTCCAAAAACACCCTGGTTAAGCAAAGTCACCTCGTCGCTATTGCAGACCACTCAAAAGTATGGGAACTACCTGCTGTCGAAAATCGCACAGCTATGGTCAAAAGTTGACCTTGCCAGGATATTGGCGTTTGCCATCCGCCGCAAATGGTGGATCCTTGCGCTTGCGCTGATTCTATTTGCAGCCAATAAGGCCTACGATCACTTTTACCCACCTGCCAGTAAAAGAGGTGGACCGCAAACGATTAGCAGCGTGGTTGTGGAACGCAAAGACGTGCCGTTCGTGATTGAAGCAACCGGCACTATTGCAGCCGCTAGTATTGTTGATATCCGCCCACAAATTACGAACATCGTCTCCAAAGTCAACATCACAGAAGGCCAAATTGTTAAAAAAGGGGATTTACTTTTTACCCTCGATGACCGTACAGATAAAGCCAATTTTGATCGTGCCCAAGCTCTAGCAAACGATGCACAACGTCAACTGGTACGCGCCAAAGAATTATTATCCAAAAATTTCATTTCCAAAGCAGGGCTCGATACAGCCGAAGCCAATGCCGCATCAACCCAAGCAGTGGCTCGCGCTGCCGAGGTACAGCTGTCTTTCAATTACTTGCGCTCACCGATCGATGGGCGTGCCGGCATCATAAATGTCTTTCCTGGCTCTTTAGTTCAAGCCAGCAATGTGGTGGTCTCATCCACTAGCTCGACTGCAACCTCGACAACCGGCGCAATGGTCACCATTACGCAACTGGATCCGATTAACGTCGCGTTCATTATTCCTGAGCGCGATATTCCACTGCTAACCGCCGCGCGCAAGGGCGATATGCAACTGCCAGTCACCGTGACAGTAGGCAATTTAAATAAAACGGAATACGCCGGCTTAGTCTATGTCGTTGACAATCAAGTGGATCCAGCCATTGGCGCAGTCCGTCTGAAGGCGCGCCTCGACAATAAAAATGGTGTCTTAATTCCGGGGCAATTTGCGCGGGTCAAATTGGAAGCCAGCATCTTACGCGATGTCATGCTGTTGCCATCGCAGGCCGTGATCATTAATCCAAAGGGTCGCTTTGTCTACCAGGTTGGAAAAGACGATGACAAAGTGGTGATGAAGCCGGTCAAGGTACTCTACGAGTACCAAGGCAATGCCGTCATCGAGGGCATCGATACAGGCTCCCGAATTGTGGTTGAGGGAGCCCAAAATCTGCGCCCGGGTACTAAAGTGCGCGAAGCAAAACCCGCTAACACACCAAAAGCACTGGCAAAACCAGCGCCCACCGCCCCCGCGGCTCCCGAGAAAAAATGACGCTGTCTGAGCTGTGTATTCGGCGGCCGATTATGACCACCTTGCTGTCACTGGCGACAGTGATTGCAGGGATCGTCGCCTACACCAAAATTCCGGTTGCCGCCTTACCCAGTTTTAATACGCCGGTCATTTCAGTCAGCGCGAGTTTGCCTGGCGCTTCGCCAGAAACCATGGCATCAGCAGTTGCTCTGCCACTTGAAAAAGAATTTTCTACCATCGATGGCATCAAGCTCATTAGCTCGGTAAATTCCCTCGGCAGCACCAGCATATCTCTGGAATTTAATAATGATCGGGATATTGATAAGGCTGCAGTCGATGTGCAGGCCGCATTGCTGCGAGCGCAGCGACGTTTGCCGATTGAGATGACCATTCAGCCGTCGTATCGGAAGGTCAATCCCGCCGACGCACCGGTCTTGATTATTGGCATGACCTCGCCTTCACTCGATCTGTCCGATTTAAATAATTACGCAGAAAACCTAATTTCACCCACCCTATCGACGATCGACGGGGTCGCACAAATTCAGATCTATGGCGCAAAGCGCTACGCCATTCGCGTGAAAGCAAGGCCAGATGCCCTCGCCGTAAATAACCTGACGATGGAAGACATTGCCTTAGCCCTCAATAAAGCAAACAGCAACACCCCCGTTGGCATTTTAGATGGCCCCCGTCAAGCCATGACAATTTATGCCAATGAGCAACTGGTCACCGCCAAGGACTTTAGCGACTTAATCATTGCTCAGCGCAATGGCTTGCCCATTTACCTCGGCAACGTGGCTGATGTAGTCGAGAGCTATGAAAACGTCCGCTGGCTCTCTACCACCAATGGTGAGCGCTCAATTGCGATTGCGGTATTACGGCAACCTAATGCTAATACGGTGAAGGTAGTCGATTCCATTCGAGCATTGCTGCCTGAGTTTGAAAAACAGTTACCCGCCTCCATCAAGCTAATCCCGGTCAACGATCGCTCTGTATCCATTCGGGAAGCGATTCACGATGTCAACATCACCCTGCTGCTCACCATTGCCTTGGTCGTGCTGGTTATCTTCCTGTTTTTAAAGCACGCCTCAGCCACTATCATTCCTTCGCTGAGTTTGCCGATCTCCCTGATTGGCGCCTTCTCTCTGCTCTACTTCATGGGCTACAGCCTAGATAACATTTCCTTGCTTGGTATCACCTTAGCGGTTGGACTCGTGGTCGACGATTCGATTGTGGTGCTGGAGAATATTGTGCGCTACACCGAACAAGGGATGTCGCCATTAAAAGCGGCTCTGAAGGGTAGTAAGGAAGTTGGCTTTACGATTATTTCGATCTCACTTTCCTTGGTAGCCGTCTTTATTCCCCTCTTTTTTATGCAAGGCCCTGCCGGATTGCTGTTCAGGGAATTTGCAGTCGTGGTTTCCTTGGCGGTCTTGGTATCGGCGGTAGTCTCCCTCACGCTAGTCCCTATGCTGTGCAGCCGCTTTTTGCCAAAGCCTGGAGTACCTGCAAGAGAATTTGCGATGAATCGCCGCTTTGATCAGTTTTTTTCTTGGACAACCGAACGCTATATTCACTACCTCGACAAAGCATTAATTTATCGTAAGCCCGTCTTACTCGGTTCAGTTGCTACGATCATTCTGACGATCGTGATGTTTATTTACAGTCCAAAAGGCTTTTTCCCTGAGGAAGACATCGGGCAGATCATTGCGACCATCGAGGCCTCGGAAGACATGGCCTTTCCATCGATGCTGGAGTTACAAGATAAGGCCGCGCAAATGGTAATGAGTAACCCCAATGTGGCCAATTCGGTATCCATCTTGGGTGGCGGCCTTAGCGCAGGCTCGAATACCGGCCGGATTTTTATTGTGCTCAAACCCAAAAGTGAGCGTGAAAATATGAAAATGGTCCTTGAGTCGCTGCGCAAAGACTTTAGAGAGCTGCCTGGCATCTCTGTTTTTATGCGCCCGATTCAAAACCTGCAGC
>CAWUTW010000078.1:0-15411 GCA_963925585.1 uncultured Polynucleobacter sp.
TCGGTGCGGCGCGTTACCGTTGCAACGCGGAACGAAACCCACTCGGAAATAATGTCTTTTAAATTCTTTTGACGTGGCCGGCCATCATTACCAATCATCACTAGATTGATCGGCGCATTTGATTCAAGTGAGGTGTGTGCCAGTAATAAATTGACGAAGTCATTCGCTTCCACATTCTTGCTCTTGGGCTCAAACACTAAACGAACCGCAGCGTCTTTACTAGACTCATCGCGAACACAGTCGAGCAAATTCAAAATGGCTGCCTTGGTATTGCTTTGCTCGGGCGTTAGTGATTTTTTGCCCAATTTGATTTTGGGGTTCGTAAGCTCTTCAATCTCCTGTAGCACCCGCTGAGTCGAGGTTGCTGGCGGCAACTCATTCACCACAATTTGCCATTGGCCGCGTGCTAACTCTTCCACTGACCAGCGTGCCCGCACTTTTAAACTGCCGCGACCGCCCTCATAAATCTGTGCAATATCGCTGGCAGACGAAATAATTTGACCGCCGCCTGGAAAGTCAGGTCCTGGAAGAATCGCCAGCAAATCAGCGCTACTCATACTGGGCGACTTCATTAATGCAATTGCCGCTGCAGCCACCTCGCGCAAATTGTGCGATGGAATTTCCGTGGCCATGCCCACTGCAATACCAGATGCGCCATTGAGCAATACAAAGGGCAAACGCGCAGGCAGTAATTTGGGCTCCTGAAAAGAGCCATCGTAGTTTGGTGCGAACGCAACCGTACCCTCATCGATTTCACTTAGCAGTAAGTGCGTTGCAATCTTGGTCAGACGCGCTTCGGTATAGCGCATCGCTGCAGCACCATCTCCGTCGCGCGAACCAAAATTGCCCTGGCCATCAATTAAGGGGTAACGCAATGAAAAGCTTTGAGCCAATCGAACCAAGGCATCGTAAGCCGATTGATCGCCATGCGGGTGGAATTTGCCGAGCACATCACCAACCACCCGAGCACTTTTCACTGGCTTTGCATCGGAGCGCAGTCCCATTTCGCTCATCGAAAACAGAATCCGCCGCTGTACTGGCTTTTGGCCATCGGCCACCTCAGGCAAGGCGCGCCCTTTAACCACGCTGATGGCGTAGTCTAAATAGGCACGCTCTGCATAGACGGCCAGCGTTAATCCCTCGCTGCCATCGCCATCCATACTCCCCGATAATGCGCGTGGCGGAGTCGGAGGTAGATTGGAATTTAAGCCAGCAGCATCGATCGTAAACAAATCAGCCTGCTCTTGTATGTTGGGTGCTGATTTGGGTTTGCGCGTTGCCATTAGATGTCTGCCTCTACTTCATTGCCACGCTCTTCAAGCCAATCTCGCCTTGCACTGGATTCGGATTTACCCATCAGCATGTCCATGGTTTTAAATGTATCTTGCTCGCTGAGTGTGCCCAAGGTAACCGGCAGTAAACGGCGTGTATCCGGATTGAGCGTGGTATCCCACAATTGCTCCGCACTCATTTCGCCAAGCCCCTTAAAGCGGGAAATCTGCCAGGCAGTATCGCGAACACCGTCTTTACGTAATTTATCTTCTATTGCATTGAGCTCACTTGAATCGAGGGCATAGATCTTTTGCGCTGGCTTTTTGCCGCGTGCAGGTGCATCCACCCGAAAGAGGGGTGGCCTTGCGATATACACATGACCCGCATCCAGTAACTTCGGAAAATGTTTATAGAACAAGGTGAGCAATAAAACCTGAATATGCGAACCATCCACATCGGCGTCAGACAGAATGCAAATCTTGCCGTAGCGTAAATTGGATAGGTCGGGTGCGTCATTCAGGCCATGCGGATCTACGCCAATCGCCACCGCAATATCGTGCACCTCGTTGTTGGCAAATAAGCGATCGCGCTCGGCCTCCCAGGTATTAAGCACCTTGCCGCGCAAGGGTAATATGGCCTGATACTCTTTGTTGCGCCCCATTTTGGCTGAACCACCGGCAGAGTCACCCTCAACTAAAAAGAGTTCGTTTAGTGCAATGTCTTGGCTCTCGCAATCCGTCAACTTGCCTGGCAGCACAGCAACACCAGAGGATTTTTTCTTTTCAACTTTTTGACCAGCACGGGTGCGGGCTTGCGCTTGCTTAATCACCAGCTCCGCTAATTTACGGCCATAGTCCACGTGCTGGTTTAGCCAAAGTTCGAGCGCGGATTTAGAAAAGCCAGAAACCAAACGCACGGCATCGCGTGAGTTGAGGCGTTCTTTAATTTGCCCTTGGAACTGGGGATCTAGTACTTTGGCTGACAAAATAAAGGAAGCGCGCGCAAACACATCCTCGGGCATTAACTTAACCCCCTTTGGTTGCAAGGCATGCATCTCGATAAAACCCTTAACCGCATTAAAGAGCCCTTCACGCAAGCCGCTTTCGTGGGTACCGCCGGCGGGTGTCGGAATTAAATTGACATAACTCTCGCGAACTGGTGGACCATCTTCGGTCCACGTTACTACCCAGGCAGCGCCCTCGCCTTCAGCAAAGGTATCTTCATCGGCGTTACCGGTGGCGTATTGCTCTGCCTCAAAGGACGGAATCACTTCAGCACTGTGGCCCGCCTGCGCCAGAGCTTCATTCAGGTAGCCACGCAAACCCTGCGCGTATTGCCAGGATTGCGTCTCACCGCTTTTTTCTTGAATTAAGGTGACTTTGACGCCTGGCAGCAAAACCGCTTTGGAGCGTAGCAAACGAATCAAATCCGCCATCGGAATGGCGGCACTATCAAAATACTTCCCGTCGGGCCAGGCCCGTACTCGGGTGCCATGGGCTTTATCGCCTTTGTCGGCGGCTCTGGTTTTGAGTTTCTCGATAACATTGCCATCGGCAAAGCTCATGGTAGACAGTTGCCCCTCACGCCATACCGTGACATCCAGGCGCTTAGAAAGGGCATTCGTTACCGACACCCCAACACCGTGCAAACCGCCCGAGAAGGCATACGCCCCACCGCTGCCTTTTTCAAACTTGCCTCCCGCGTGTAGTTGGGTAAACACAATTTGCACCACGGGTAACTTTTCGGTGGGGTGCACCCCCACTGGTATACCGCGGCCATCATCCTCAATGCTGACGCTGCCATCGGCATGCAAGGTCACCATGATTTGCTTGCCAAATCCTCCCAGGGCCTCATCGGATGCGTTATCCAGCACTTCCTGGATGATGTGAAGGGGGTTATCGGTCCTGGTGTACATTCCAGGGCGCTGACGAACAGGTTCAAGTCCTTTTAGAACTTGAATCGATGATTCGCTGTATTCGGAGGTTTTACGGGTTGCCATGCGCAGAAATTGTAGTCATGTCTAGGATTGCCCTCTTTTTTTACCATTGCACGGGCTTTGCTTGCGCATTTTGAGGCGATCTTTGGCCCTTACGCGTGATTATTTGCCCATTCATGCCAAAATTGGATCATGGGTGCACTTAGTCATATTCGGGTTTTAGACCTTAGCCGGGTTCTTGCGGGGCCATGGTGTGCCCAAAATTTAGCCGATTTAGGCGCTGATGTCATTAAAGTCGAGCGCCCCAATGTGGGTGACGATACCCGCCACTGGGGTCCACCGTTCGCACAAAATCCACACGGTGAAGATACGGCGGAGGCGGCTTACTTCATATCAATCAATCGCAATAAACGCTCGATTACCGTCGATATCAGCACGCCCGAGGGCCAAGATATTATTCGCAGCTTAGCGCGTGAATCCGATATCGTGCTTGAGAACTACAAGGTGGGTCAGTTAAAAAAATATGGGCTTGATTACGACAGCCTCACCTTAGAAAAGCCCGATCTCATCTATTGCTCCGTAACTGGCTTTGGTCAAACTGGGCCCTATGCGCAGCGCCCTGGCTATGATTTCATTATTCAAGGCTTGGGTGGCTTTATGAGCGTTACCGGCGAAGCCGATGATTTGCCCGGCGGCGGACCACAAAAAGCGGGGGTTGCGATTGTCGATTTATTTACCGGCATGTACGCCAGCTCTGCGATTCTGGCCGCTGTTATTCACCGCGATCGCACAGGACTTGGTCAATACATCGACATGGCTTTACTCGATACCCAAATTGCGGTCATGGCCAATATCTCGAGCAATTATTTGTGTACCGGAATTCCACCGCAACGCTGGGGTAATGCCCACCCCAATATTGTTCCGTATCAAACCTTTCCGACCTCCGATGGCTGGATGATTATTGCCGTTGGCAATGACAGTCAATTTCGTCAGTTTGTAAAAGCCGGCGGGCAAGAACAGCTTGCAGACGATGCGCGCTTTGCCGATAATCCATCGCGCCTTGCGCACCGCTCTGTTTTGGTTCCATTGCTCACAGAGATGACGAAGACCAAAACCAAGAACGATTGGATTGCTACCCTAGAAAAAGCCAATGTGCCCTGCGGACCGATTAACGATTTGAAAGAAGTTTTTGCAAATGAGCAAGTGGTCTCGCGCAAGGTTGAAATACAAGTACCTCACCCAACAGCCGGCACTATGAAATTGGTTTCAAGTCCCATGAAGTTATCGGCAACTCCGGTGGAAGTGCGCATGGCACCACCAACATTGGGTCAGCATACCGACGAGGTATTGCGCGATCGCCTTGGCTTAAGCACCGAAGAGATTAGTGCATTACGCCAAAAGCAGGCAATCTAAGCGTCCTATCCTATGCCAAGCGCGCAATCTAAAGCATCTATCCCGCTTAAACACGTCCTGATTTACGGCGGCCTGCTTGTTACTCTATCGATGGGTATTCGCCATGGCTTTGGTTTATTTAATCTCCCCATTACTGCCGCCAATGGTTGGGATCGCGAAACCTTTGCGCTGACGATTGCCCTCCAGAATTTAGTGTGGGGCGCACTGCAGCCGGTGACCGGCGCCCTCGCCGATCGGTTTGGCGCCTTTCGCATCATCGTGGCTGGCGGCATCTTATACGCTTTGGGTCTAGCTGGTATGGGCCTCTCCACTGATGTTCTCAATTTCACCTTAGCGGGCGGTCTCTTGATTGGCTTAGCCCAAACCGCCACCACTTATAGCGTGGTCTATGGCATTTTGGGTCGTAACGTCACTGCAGACAAACGCGTTTGGGCGATGGGGATTGCTGCGGCGGCAGGATCCTTCGGCCAGTTCCTCATGATTCCAGTGGAACAAGGGCTGATTACCCACTTTGGCGCAACAGACGCACTCTTGCTGCTGGGTTTAATGGCCACCTTTATGTTGCCCATTGCCTTTAAGTTAAAAGAACCAGCAGGATCGACCCATCTGCACTTAGGCAATCAAACGATTGCCGAGGCGCTGGGTGAAGCCATGCATAACCGCAGCTTTCAGTTGCTCACATTGGGTTATTTTGTCTGTGGCTTTCAGGTGGTATTTATATCGGTGCACTTGGCGCCCTACTTAAGCGATCTCTCCAAGGTAGTCCCATCGGTTGGCTCTCCCGCAGTTGCCAGTACTGCTCTGGCCTTGATTGGTCTCTTTAATGTATTCGGCACCTTTTATGCAGGCGTTTTAGGTCAGCGCTTACCCAAACGGTATTTACTCTCTGGCATCTATGCGAGCCGCGCTGTTGCCATCGCCCTCTTTGTATTTATGCCAATTACGCCATTCTCGACCTACCTATTTGCAGCAGTAATGGGATTTCTTTGGCTCTCGACTGTACCCCTCACCAATGCAATCGTGGCGCAGATTTTTGGTGTTAAATACTTAAGCATGCTCTCTGGCTTAGTCTTCTTTTCACACCAACTGGGGAGTTTTTGTGGCGCCTATTTGGGCGGTTTTTTGTATGATCGCAGTGGCACCTATGATTTGGTATGGATGATTGCAATTGGACTGGGCATTTTTGCCGCACTCATTAACCTACCGATACAAGAACGCGCTTTAGGTCGACTGCAGTCGACCTAAATCAGCTTACGTGTCGACGCAGCCTGTCTGAGTACAATCGAAATATGCGCACCCTTTTTAGCACGGCAATCCGTAAACTCGTATGGCAACGATTTTCCATATTAATCTTATGCGGTCTTGTTTTAAGCTTGACCTTTATGGCTTACTTTGCACCCGACCTCATGGTTGCGTTGACCAATACCGTTTGGGCGCTGTGCGGCTTTTAGATACAAGCGATTGAATGGCATTACTCGCCGTAGCACAATGGATAGTGCACATGCCTCCTAAGCGTGGGATACAGGTTCGATTCCTGTCGGCGGGACCATAATCTTGACACTTCACTAATAGCGCCTCGCTTTTTTATTCTCAAATGAATAAAAAGTCAATCGGATTATTTTTTCAATAAGTTATCCACAGCGTATGTGGATAAATTATTAAAAGTGTTCCTAAGTATTGAATTTTTATAGGATGAGCTGGCTTGCTTAAAAAATAAGCAGCTTTTTATTCCGCCTTTTTTATTTTATTTAGCCATTGACTTTTGTTTTATTAATCCATCCATTCCAGATTTGTAATGCATGCGATACCACTCGATGGATAAAAAAAGGGGGCATTTCAATTCCGCGTTACTCGCAGATTGCTTTCTCGTACACTTAAACCCATGAATGCACTCACGCCCAGCACCCTCGCTGCCCTCGAAGAATTGCTCCAAAATACGGCGCGGTCGGTTCCATCGGAATACGTGCCCATTTCTTTTGCAATTCCATCCGGCAATCAGCTCGGCCAAACCGTGGGCCATCTGCACTCGGATTTTTTCACTTTTCTAAAACATTCCGTAACCACGAGCCCAATCGCTGGGGTTTATTTTGAGCCGCATTGCATGCGCCTTGATGGTCGCCGTCCTAACTTACTTAGCCAAACCATGCGGGCCTTGGCTGATCGCATGCGCCAAGGGGGCTTTATTCCAGGCTGGCGTAATGAAGAATTTGCCTTTATCGATGCCCAGGGGCATGCCTTATTTCAGGTGGAACGGGCTGCTTTTCGTACCTTTGGATTAAAGAGCATGGCTAGCCACATCAACGGTTTCACCGAAAGCGGTCAAATCTGGCTGGGTCGCCGCAGTCAAAACAAGCAAATTGACCCTGGGAAATTGGATAACGTGAGTGCTGGGGGCATTTCAGCGGATGAAACCCCCTGGGTTTGCGCCTCCCGTGAACTTTGGGAGGAAGCCGGCATCCCCAAAGCCATTGCGAGCGAGATTCAGCCTTCAGGCCGCATGGAGATGCGCAGACCCGCCCCGCCCTTGGGATTCCATGTGGAGTCGCTGTTTATCTACGATTTATTGCTGCCAAGCAATTTACTGCCCACCAACCGCGATGGCGAGGTGGCTGGCTTTATTGCGGTTTCTTACGGCGAAGCGGCTGCCCGCATTTTGGCCGATGAGTTCACTGCCGATGCCGCTTTGGTCACCGCCGATTTTATTTTGCGACGCAGCATTAGCTAAGTTTGATTCAGATCACGGCATTGGCGATCGAATCATGGTTAAATGCGTATAAGGATGAAACAGGGGTGCCCTCCGTAATTGGTGGCGCTGAGAAAGACCCTATTACCCGATCCAGATAATGCTGGCGTGGGGAGTGTCATCAAAGCCGGTACCCGGTTTCGTCCATCAAATAATCAGTTAGGAGATGGATATGAGCACAGCAGACGTTAAAATAAAACCCGCAAAACCAGAGATCCCCACGCTCAAAAGTCTAGAGCGTGACTTTGGGCAAAAGTTTGCGTATCCCGCTTCAACCAAGACCTACTTAGAAGGCTCGCGTTCGGACATCAAGGCACCGATTCGCATGATTGAGCAATTGCCTACTGCAGTGGGCAAGGAGATGGTTCCCAACCCACCCGTTCCCGTCTACGACACTTCAGGTCCTTACAGTGATCCAGATATTGTGATTCACTTAGAACAAGGTCTTCCCAAACTCCGTTCCAATTGGATTGTAGAGCGCGGTGATACAGAGCAACTGGCTGGTCCTACTTCGGAGTATGGAGTAGCACGCTCCATCGATGCAGCAACCGAGCACCTGCGCTTTGCCCACATTGGAGCGCCACGTGTCGCCAAGTCTGGAGCCAATGTCAGTCAAATGCATTACGCCCGCAAAGGCATCATTACACCGGAGATGGAATACGTTGCCCTGCGCGAGTCGATGGGCCTAGAGCAATTACGCAAAGATCCCCGTTACACCCAATTGCTCAAACAGCACCCTGGCAAAGGCTATGGTGCGAACTTACCCGAGATCGTTACCCCTGAATTTGTGCGTCAAGAAATTGCCGCAGGTCGCGCGATCATTCCAGCCAATATCAATCACCCGGAATTAGAGCCGATGATTATTGGCCGCAACTTCCGAGTCAAGATTAATGGCAATTTGGGCAACTCGGCAGTCACCTCATCCATCAATGAAGAAGTAGAAAAAATGGTATGGTCGATTCGCTGGGGCGCTGACACCATCATGGATCTCTCTACAGGCAAACACATCCACGAAACCCGCGAATGGATTATTCGTAACTCACCAGTACCAATCGGTACGGTACCCATTTACCAAGCCTTGGATAAAACCGGTGGCGTCGCCGAAGACCTCACCTGGGAAATGTTCCGCGACACTTTAGTCGAGCAAGCCGAGCAAGGCGTTGATTACTTCACCATTCATGCGGGCGTATTACTCCGTTATGTACCGCTCACAGCCGATCGCATCACAGGCATTGTGTCGCGCGGCGGCTCCATCATGGCGAAGTGGTGCTTAGCCCACCACAAAGAGAATTTCCTCTATACCAAGTTTGATGAAATCTGCGAGATCATGAAGGCCTACGACGTGTCCTTTAGCTTAGGCGATGGATTACGACCGGGCTGTATTGCTGATTCCAATGACGCAGCGCAGTTTGGTGAATTGCATACCTTGGGCGAGCTTACTGCCAAGGCTTGGAAGCACGACGTTCAGGTGATGATTGAAGGCCCAGGCCATGTTCCGATGCAGCGCATTGAAGAGAACATGACTGAAGAGCTTAAGCATTGCTTAGAGGCGCCCTTCTATACGTTGGGACCACTGATTACCGATATTGCTCCAGGCTATGACCACATTACCAGCGGCATTGGAGCGGCGCAAATCGGTTGGTACGGCACTGCCATGCTCTGCTACGTCACACCGAAAGAGCATTTGGGTTTGCCAGACAAAGAAGATGTGCGTGAAGGCATCATTACCTATAAAATTGCTGCACATGGTGCCGATTTGGCCAAAGGTTTACCAGGCGCTCAAGTGCGCGACAACGCGCTATCCAAGGCACGCTTTGAATTCCGCTGGGAAGACCAATTTAATCTGGGTCTTGATCCCGAGCGCGCGCGTGAGTACCACGACGCCACATTGCCTGCGGAAGGCGCCAAGATTGCGCACTTCTGCTCGATGTGCGGACCAAAGTTCTGCTCGATGAAGATCACCCAAGAAGTACGTGACTACGCTGCTACCTTAGATGCCGATGGTAATCCAAAAGTAGTGGAGGCAGTCAAGGGCATGGAAGAGAAATCGATTGAGTTCCGCAAACGCGGTAGCGAGATTTACCAATAAGATATTGGTTGTAGATACCATGCTCGTTGATCAGAGTCCATCTTTTGCTGGCAAGCGAATAGCCGTCGTCGGGGCTGGCCTGATGGGCCGGATGATGGCTTACGCCCTAGCAAAAGGGGGTGCTCAGGTCTCGCTCTATGATCGGGGCGGAGTGGATGGCGAGCATGCCGCTGCAACCATTGCAGCGGCGATGCTGGCCCCACTTGCAGAGTCCGCTATTACGGAAGCCAATGTGGTGCAAATGGGCATGTACAGCTTGCCGCGCTGGCAAGCATTTAGTGCTGAACTCCCCCTTCCTGTTTTTTTTCAGCAAGAAGGAACCGTCCTTGTTTGGCATCAACAAGATGCCGTCGAAGCCAAGCGCCTTACCGTGCAACTGGTCCGCAATTGCCGGGAGAGTCAGCAGACAGGTGCATCCGCCTATCCGCTAGAGCAGCCGCAGCAGCTCGATCGCCATTCCTTAGAAGGGCTTGAACCCAGCTTAGCGGATCGATTTCATCAGGGCTTGTTTTTGCCGCACGAAGGCCAACTCGACAATCGGCAATTGCTGGTCTCCTTATTGCATGCGCTAGGTGCCATGCAAGTGGAGCTGCATTGGAATCAGGCCATCGACCCGGATGATTTGCATCGCCAAGGAAAGCATGACTGGGTGATTGATTGCCGTGGCCTAGGCGCAAAAGAGGCTTGGGGGTCCAATCCCTTACGCGGCGTCCGAGGCGAGGTAATCCGGTTGCATGCACCCGAAGTCAAACTCAAACGCCCTACAAGGCTTATTCATCCGCGTTACCCGATTTACATTGCCCCAAAAGAGGATGATATGTATGTGGTTGGCGCGACTGAAATTGAATCCGAAGACTTATCGCCCACCAGCGTTCGCTCTGCGATGGAATTACTCAGTGCGGTCTATACCGTGCATAGTGGTTTTGCTGAAGCGCGTATTTTAGAGATGAGTACGCAGTGCCGCCCCACCCTCAAAGATAATCTACCCGAGATCCGAATTGCTAAGCCTGGACTGATGTTAATTAATGGTTTGTATCGGCATGGTTTCTTAATTGCGCCTGCAGTAATGGATTGCGCAATCGAGATATTGCGCTCTTCGGCAACAAAACAGTCACCTGCCAGTAGTGCGTTGGCCAAGCAACTGAATGTACGGGTGACGCATGACCCCCAAAGTGAGCTAATTGCATGCGCATCATAGCCAATCAAGTTCCGCGCGATCTTCCAGCCAATAGTCGCATCACCGATCTCTTGATGGTGATTGAGGCAAGGCCACCCTACGCCGTTGCGGTTAATTTGCAATTTGTACCAAAGACGCGCCATGCAGAATATGTCCTACATGAAAACGATCAAGTTGAAATCATCGCTCCGGTCACCGGTGGTTAATCCGCTCTCGCTAACGAATCTGTTCACATGACGACTTCACTGCCACTTTCCACCAGCGATGCATTGGTTCTCTATGGCGAGACCTTTGCCAGTCGCTTACTCCTCGGTACCTCGCGTTATCCATCGCCGCAAATTCTGGAAAATGCAGTTGCACTAGCGCAGCCTGGAATGATCACCGTTAGCTTACGACGCCAAGGCACATCCACCGCTGAGTCGCACAGTGGCTTTTGGGATTTGCTCAAAAAAATGGCTGTCCCTGTATTGCCGAACACCGCTGGCTGCCACAGCCCGCAAGAAGCCATTACGACAGCCCAAATGGCCCGCGAGGTATTTGAAACCAACTGGATTAAGCTCGAGTTAATTGGCGACGATTACACCCTGCAGCCCGACACCTTGCGTTTGGTACAAACTGCAGAAACCCTCATTAATGACGGCTTTAAGGTCTTGCCTTACTGCACCGAGGATTTAATCCTGTGTCAGCGATTAGTGGACGTTGGTTGCCAAGCCGTCATGCCATGGGCGGCACCCATTGGCACCGGCCAGGGGCCACTCAATCCATTTGCCATGAAACTCTTGCGCGAACGCTTGCAGGTACCGCTCTTAGTGGATGCTGGCCTAGGCCTACCATCGCATGCCTGCACGGTCATGGAATGGGGCTTTGATGGCGTTTTACTTAATACTGCCGTCGCCTTGGCCGACAATCCAGTAGCAATGGCGACTGCGTTTGCAAAAGCCGTTGATGCCGGTCGGGCAGCCTACTTATCCGGTACGATGCAGGCGCAAAGTTCAGCGCAAGCCAGCACTCCCTTGGTTGGTACGCCGTTTTGGCATCAGACCTCATGAGTTTAATTCGGGATCTAGCAGAACAAATCATCATTTGCCATCAGCACGATGATCTAGCCATTCGCGTTCCTGAATCCAGCATTAATCAGTTGCCGCCCGCATTAGACAATACGCATGCTGGCGATCATTACGAACTGGCTGGCGCTTTGGCTGCAATCCAGATGGGCTTTATCGAAACCGATGCACAGGTTTTAGGAAAAGCATGGTCGCGCATGGCGCACCATGCCGGCGGCTTTAATCCGGCTAGCTGGCCAAGCCTGCCAGACCACTTTGACTTAATGCCAACACCGCATCAGTCGCATGCCAGCGCTTTCCCTTCCTGCCCGCACGCACTTGGGCTTTATGCAGTCTTACCGAATGCCGAGTGGGTTAAGCGCATGGTCGATGCTGAAGTGCCTACTGTTCAGTTGCGTTATAAAGCGGAAGGCGCTCTTGATCACAAACGCCTCATTGCAGAGATTAATGCCGCCGTTGCCGCTGTCCAAGGTAGCAAGACCCTTCTTTTTATTAACGATTATTGGCGCGAGGCCATCGATGCAGGCGCCTATGGTGTTCACTTGGGTCAAGAAGATCTAGCGCTGGCTGATTTGGATGCCATTCGCAAAGCGGGTTTGCGTTTGGGTTTGAGTACCCATGGCTATGCAGAAATGGTCTATGCCGATTCATTCTTGCCCAGTTACATTGCGATGGGCGCCGTCTTTCCAACGCAGTTAAAGCAAATGCCAACAGCACCCCAAGGACTTGGGCGCCTACGCAAATATGCGCAGCTGATGAGCCACTATCCCCTCGTTGGCATCGGCGGCATTGATGAAAACACAATTCATGCAGTAGCTCAAACTGACGTGGGTTCAGTGGCAGTAGTGCGAGCGATTACGGGATCAACCGATCCAGAAGCTACAGTAAAGCGCTTGACCCAACTAATGATGCAAGCAAAATCCAAATAAAGCAGTGCGCTAAGGCGGGGATGACTCGTTGTCGTCGGGCAATGCAGTAGGATAAAACGAATGCATATGCCATAGTGGTCCTGAGCCTTGGCCAATACTCAAATAAATACCCGCTTCCAATCCAGCCTCAACGTAGGCAATTCCTTTTGCAACGGCATGACTCAAATCATGGCCGTCCGCTAAATAGGTTGCGATCGCTGAAGATAGAGAGCAACCGGTGCCGTGGGTATTGGGTGTATTGACACGGTAATGCAGGAGTTTTTTCTGTTCAATAATTTGCTTGCCATCTTCGTCAGTCGCTCGCCACATCAAAAAATCCATCAGCTCAGTATGCTTTGCATTGAGGTGTCCGCCCTTAATCAATACGGCAGCTGGGCCCATAGCGATTAAGTCCTTTGCTGCCTGCTCGAAGTCATCGGGCTCTAGAATCGGCCGGCCAAGCAAAATAGAAGCCTCTTCCATATTGGGCGTAATCACCGTTGCCAGCGGAAACAAAGCCTCGCGTATGGCGTGTGCGGTTTCATCGCCTCCCAAGCTTGCACCCGACGTTGCTCGCAAGACGGGATCAACGACGATGATCTTGATCGCGTGCCGACGCAATGCTGCAGCAACGCAATCCACAATCTCAGGACTAGCCAGCATCCCAATCTTCACTGCATCTACGCCAATGTCGCTGACTACCGCATCAATTTGCGCCTCAATCACATCTAGATCAATCCCTTGAATTTTCGTCACGCCAAGGGTATTTTGCGCGGTGATTGCAGTTACCACCGTCATGCCGTATCCACCCAAGGCGGTTATCACCTTAAGATCCGCTTGCAGGCCTGCCCCACCACCGCTATCCGATCCGGCAATCGTCAGTATTTTAGGAATGCGTACCGCGTTTTTTTTACTGGTTTTCATATTGCTATATTAGTTTGAAATACGTTCTTTAGGTTTTAATGTTGCCGACAAGCCAATTCCAATCACAATCAATAAAAAAGAGAGTCCATGAAATCCCTGTGGCGATTCCCCCAGAATCACCGTAGATAAAATGGCAGTAAATAGGGGGATGAAATTCGCAAAGAAAGCCGCTACCGTTGGCCCTGCTTTGCTAACGCCTAGACCCCAACAGCGGTATGCAATCAAGGATGGGCCAATGGCCACATACAAAATCAGTAGGCAGACCACAACACTGGGATCAAAATGCATGTAACCACTCTGCCACTCCATTACGGTAAATGCAGAAGACCACATTAAGCCAAATAAAACCTGGGCGAGTAAGAAGGCATGCCAAGGCCAACTGCGCTCCGAACTGCCTCCCGGTTTTGTCAGCAACCAACTATAAAACGCCCACAGAATGGTAGCTAAAACCATCAGCAAGTCACCGTATAAAAACTGGACTTGCAGTATGGCTAGCCAATCCCCTCTCGAGAGAACGACGCATACGCCCAAAATGGAAATCAAGGCCCCGATGACTTGATAGCCATTCGGTCGATTGCCAAAAAATAAAGCGCCGATCAATAACATCCAAATAGGCATGCTTGCCCCGATCAAGGTCACATTAATGGGGGTAGATGTCTGAATCGCTAAGTAGAGCAGCATGTTATATCCACCAACCCCACATAAGCCGAGCAAGAGAAAGCGTTTCTTATTCGTCCAGAGCGCGCTATTGGCTCTCAAAATCGATACGCCAAATGGTAATAACACGGCCATGGCTACCAAGCACCGTACGGTACTCAGCAACAAAGGAGATATCTCCCCAACCAGTAATCGACCAACCACGGCATTGCCCGCCCACAGCAAAGCAGCTAGCATCAGGTACAGCATTACACGCAGGTCGATATGGCTCATATTTAAGGCAATTATGTAAGATGTTGTATGATATTGGCTTACGCAATTCCTCGATAGCTCAGTCGGTAGAGCGCCGGACTGTTAATCCGTAGGTCCCTGGTTCGAGCCCAGGTCGAGGAGCCAAAAAATCTCTGAAAGTTATGCAAGGCCTAGCTACTACCAGGCATTATTTCATTGTTTAATCCCGCTCAGACACCATCTTTCTTGCCACTGTCTCCGCAATCAACATAACGGGGGCATTGGTATTGCCAGAGGTAATGCAGGGCATTGCCGATGCATCAATCACACGCAACCTCGTTACGCCCCTAACGCGGCATTCTGAATCAAGCACGGTATTGGGATTTTCTGCTTTGCCGTATTGGTCCACCTTGCCCATGGCACAAGTGCTGACTGGATGAAAGATGGTGGTGCCTAAATTACGCGCCGCTCCCTCTAAGTCATTATCGCTTTGAATATCTGATCCAGGTAATACCTCTTTTGGACTAAACGGATAGAGTGCTGGACTGGCCATAATATCCCGGGTAATTCTTAGGCTGGCAACAGCAACTGCCATATCATCCGCGGTCGATAAGTAGTTGCACTGAATCTTCGGATCTTGCAGGGGATCAGCAGATACGGCCCTCACCGAGCCACGTGAACTGGGGCGTAAATTACAAACGCTTGGCGTAATGGCATTAAATGAATGCAGCGGCTCTCCAAATTTAGGCAATGATAAAGGCTGCACATGCCATTCAATATTGGCACTCACTTGACTGGGATCGCTCTTCGTAAATGCACCCAAAGTAGATGGCGGCATCGTTAGTGGACCAGTACGCTTGAAAACATATTCAAGGCCCATGCCAATCCGCGTTAGCCAGTTCTTGTAAAGTGTATTGACCGTTTTGCAGTTCTCAACTTGGTAAACGGTCCGTATTTGCAGGTGGTCTTGTAGATTTTCACCAACGCCGGGTAGCTC
>CAWUTW010000079.1:0-3689 GCA_963925585.1 uncultured Polynucleobacter sp.
ATCAATTAATTGCACCATGTCTGGCGTGATACCAAGGCCGGGTTCATTGCTGAGCAAAAGCATTCCATCGTTGATAACAGGATAAGGCATTGCCATTGCCTCGCGTAAGAGATTCGGATTGGAATCTACTTCAACAAAGCCAGCCTGACCCACTGCAGCTTTTAAGTGCATGGATGCTACCAATCCAATGCCACCCCCAAGCCAGTGCGGGCAAAAAAGCTGATTACTGGCACAGATTGCTTTTGCAACAGGTATGCAGCCACTAAATCCGCCCCATTTGCCAATATCAGGCTGAATGACCCGAAATGCGTTGCTATCTATTGCTTCATAAAACTGCGTATCGCCGCGCATGTTTTCGCCTGCAGCAAGGGGAACTGAGGATTGAGCGGCAAGCATGCTCCATTCTTTGATAGGGCGGTCTGCGGCAATCGGCTCCTCCACCCAGAATGGATTGAGCGGAGCTAAATGTTCAATATAACGAGCTGCAGATTCAAGGCTCCAAGCTTGATTTGCATCAACCATGATTTTGGTATCTGGACCAAGTAGGCTTCGAAGGGCCTGTAGGTTAGAGAAGTCACGATCTTGACCAAAACCCACTTTGAGCTTGAACGCCCGAAATCCTTCTGCCCATTTTTCTGCCGCTATCTTTTCGGGATTAGTAGGGCTAATTCCAGAGGCGTAGGTTTCTATCTGCGGTGTGCCGCCAAACAGTTCCCACAACGGTTTTCCAGTCTTCCTTCCAAGCAGGTCCCACAAAGCAATATCAGTTCCAGCGATGGCTTGAGCAATAGTGCCTGGCTCACCACATTGAATACCCAGAATATGCAATCGATTAGTAAGCTCTTGAAACGCAGCAGTTGGAGTAGGCCATAACTTTTCAAGCAGAATAGGCGCGACTACAGAGTCAAAGAGGCGGGCGCGGTGTTCAGCGCCAACGCTAGGGAAATTACACCAAATTTCTCCCCAACCAACACAACCTTCATTATCTTCAAGGCGTATAGCAACCGCTGGTCGGTCATGCATTATTCCAAAAGAAGTTTGAACCGGCTCTCGTATAGGAGAACGATAAACAAATGACTCTGCTTTTTTAATTTGAATGGGCGTATGTGTGAGGTTTAACACCATAAACATTAAATCTTATAGAGCCTTATAGGCTGATCAAGTAACAAGACTGCGGCTAATATTGGACAATACAATCTGCGCAATCTGAATCGCAATTAATAAAACCAAGGGCGATAAATCCAGAGGCCCCATGCTCGGTAGGATGCGCTTAATGGGGGCAAGCAGTGGATTCAATATCTCAGACAGCATGTATTGAGTCGGCGATCCACGGCCAACCCACGACAAGACCACATTGGCAATAATCAAGATCACTAAGATCGACAAAACAAGGCCAATTAATTCCAGTGCGGAGCCAATCAGTATACCGACGAGGGGTGGAATGGCCCCTAGCAGTAATCCGATCAAGAGCACCTTGGCCAACACAATCAAATAAGCCCCCACTAAGCAGGCAGTATCAATTCGGCCGACACTTGGAATCAGCTTACGTAAAGGCATCACAAGCCAATTTGTCATTGGCATCAGATAAAGGCCAATCGGGTTACCGGAATTGGGCGAGAGATTGAATTTAAGGTATTGCAGATAGCAGCGCAATAAACAGGCGCCACCAATCAGGGTGATAGCAATTTCAGAAAGTAGATTGGCAATTTCAAGCAGCATGATTAACTTCCTTTACTACTCTTCTTCACGGCGCAAATGGGGGAACAAAATCACGTCACGAATATTAGGTACGTCGGTGAGCAGCATCACCAGTCGATCGATGCCGATGCCACAGCCGCCAGTGGGAGGCATGCCGTACTCCAGCGCACGGATAAAGTCGTGGTCAAAATACATGGCTTCTTCATTGCCCGCTTCCTTCTGCTCCACCTGCTTTTGAAAGCGCTGCGCTTGATCTTCGGCATCATTGAGCTCAGAAAAGCCATTGGCAATTTCACGGCCAGTGATGAAGAGTTCAAAACGTTCAGTCACACCAGGCCGAGTATCGGATTCGCGGGCGAGGGGGCTCACTTCAATCGGGTAGTCAATGATGTACGTTGGTTCCCATAAATGATGCTCGGCTACCAATTCAAACAGAGCTAACTGCAAGGCGCCAATGCCTGCATTCTTGAGTGCCGGTGCATTAACATCCTCACCCCCTTTTTTGAGTTCGGCGCGAATAAACTCAGCGTCCTCCAGTTGGTCAGGGGTATAGCTCTTTTTGGAATCGGGGCCATATTTTAGGATGGCCTCGGTAATGGTCAAACGTTGAAATGGCTTACTTAAATCCAGTGGACGGCCCTGGTGGGTGAGGGTTGCAGTGCCTTGCGCATCAATTGCAGCGGCCCGAATCAAGCCCTCTGTGAAGTCCATCAACCACTTGTAATCGGTGTACGCTGCGTAAAACTCCATCATGGTGAATTCAGGGTTATGGCGCGGACTGACACCCTCGTTGCGGAAATTACGATTGATTTCAAAAACGCGTTCAAAGCCGCCGACGACCAAACGCTTGAGGTAAAGCTCGGGCGCGATGCGTAAAAACATCTGCATATCGAGCGCATTGTGGTGAGTCATAAATGGTTTTGCAGTTGCGCCGCCCGGAATGGGGTGGAGCATGGGGGTCTCAACTTCCATGAAGTTGGCCTCGAGCATATGACGGCGCAAAGAAGCAATGGCTTTGCTGCGGGAGATAAAGGTCGCACGGGTATCCGGGCTGACGATCAGGTCAACATAGCGCTGGCGGTACTTGGTCTCTAAATCGGAGAGGCCATGAAACTTATCTGGCAGGGGGCGCAGCGATTTAGTGAGGAGTCGCAAGCTGCTGCACTCCACCGAGAGCTCACCCTTATTGGTTTTAAACAAGTGCCCTTCAGCCGCAATAAAGTCACCCATGTCCCAGTGCTTGAATGCATTGTGAATATCAGCACCGCTGATTTCATCGCTGATGTAGAACTGAATTTGCCCCGTACGATCTTGAATCGTTGCAAAACTGGCTTTGCCCATCACGCGTTTCAGGACCATGCGTCCAGCTACTTTGACCATCACCTTCTTGGCAGCCAATTCTTCTTTATTGAGACCATCGTAGTGCGCATGCAGATCGGCTGCATGGTGGGTAGGGACAAAGTCATTCGGAAATGCAACGCCTTTGGCGCGCAACTGCGCTAATTTTTCACGGCGCTCGGAGATGATGTGGTTTTCATCCAGGGCTTCTGGCGCATTGTCTGGGGTTTGGGCTTTATTGTTCATGGGGTTTGAGCTAATCAGGGTAATTAAACGCCTTGCTTCAGGCTGGCTTCAATAAAGGCATCGAGGTCACCATCCAATACTTTTTGGGTGTTGGAAATCTCGACGTTGGTGCGCAAATCTTTAATGCGGCTTTGATCTAAAACATAGGATCGAATTTGGTGGCCCCAACCCACATCGGTTTTATTAGCCTCTAATTTATCTTGTTCAACTCGGCGTTTTTGCATCTCGTGCTCATACAAGCGCGACTTCAGCATAGTCATGGCTTCGGCGCGGTTGCGGTGCTGGCTGCGGTCATTTTGGCATTGGACCACAATGCCCGTTGGAATATGGGTAAGTCGCACTGCAGAGTCCGTTTTATTGATGTGCTGACCACCGGCACCCGAAGCCCGGTAGGTATCGGTTCGAAT
>CAWUTW010000080.1:0-14616 GCA_963925585.1 uncultured Polynucleobacter sp.
CCCAAAGTATTGGGGATGTGATTGGTAAAGGTGTAAACCATGTGGTCGGTACCGGATGTAAACCATGTGTCCGGTACGGACCAGCAAGGCTTGGTGGGTCGGGCGAGATTCGAACTCGCGACCAACGGATTAAAAGTCCGCTGCTCTACCGACTGAGCTACCGACCCAGTAAAGACTGAAATTATAGCAATTATTTTGTTTTGACCTTGAAATTGCCAAGCGCCTATTCTTAAGCAGTAGAGCGCCTTGCTACGGGGGGATTCTTGGCAAAGTAATCCTTTATTCCCAGCAAAATCGCCTCTGCAATTTGCTCTTGGTAGGTCTCATCATTGAGCTTTGCCTCTTCTTTTGGGTTGCTAATAAATGCGGTTTCTACCAAGATAGAAGGGATATCTGGAGCCCTCAATACTGCAAAGCCAGCCTGTTCTACTTTGGGTTTATGAAGGGCAGCAAATCCGCCAATGCGCTGCAATATCGCGCTTCCGACTTGTACCGAATCCTTAATTTGCGCAGTGGTCGACATATCGAGAAGGAGGTGTGCCACTTGGTTATCCGTTGTCTTGATGTTGATGCCGCCAATCAGGTCCGATGCATTTTCCTTATTGGCCATCCAGCGCGCAGTGGTGCTGGTTGCGCCTTGTTGCGATAGGGCAAAAACAGAAGCACCTTTTGCATGCGGCTGGATAAATGCATCGGCATGAATCGAGACAAAGAGATCAGCACCCACTTGGCGGGCTTTGCGAACCCGAGTATGGAGTGGTATAAAGTAATCGCCATCGCGCGTCATAAATGCCCGCATATTAGGCTCATTTTCGATCTTGTTGTTCAGGCGCTTGGCAATCGACAGCACAATGTTTTTCTCATAACTGCCGCGAGCGCCGATGGCGCCCGGATCTTCGCCGCCATGCCCCGGATCTAAGGCAATGGTAATGAGTCGCTTAAAGCGTGGGCTGGCTGCATAGTCTTTGGGCGCTGGAATGGCTTGAGCAACCGGAGCGTCTTGGCGATGGGCAAATTGCGCGATGAGGTCTTCCTCATTCTTTTTTTCGAGGGCTTGCTCTTTTTTTGCGCTGCTTCGAACCAATTGCATGAGTGGATCGGGCGGCGTCGTGGGGTAAAGATCAAAAACAGACCTAAATTTATATTCTGCAACGGGCTCAAGGGTGAAGAGTTGCGGCTTAATTGGCTCTTTTAGATCAAATACCAAGCGCACTACATTGGGCTGAAACTGTCCCACTCGAATTTGCGACACGTAGGGGTCATTGGGCTTCACTTTGGCAACCAGATCCCGCAGAGTTGGGTTGAGCTGCAAGCCAGTAACATCGACAACGAGACGATCTGGCCCCGTCAAAATTTGGTGGCTGACTTTAAGGGCGTTATCGGATTCGAGGGTGATGCGGGTGTAGTCTTCGGATGGCCATATACGCACCCCCAGAATCGTCGCTCCCCATGCGATGTCAGCCTTACCTAACAGCAGTATTAAGCCTAGCGTTGTAGCCGAGCCTTTAAGGTGTTTGCGCCGATTGGGGTTGATGTGATCTGACATTAGCCCGAATTTTATGGGAGATCGCCTTGCAACTGGATAAGAATCGTTAGGCCTAAGTCACTCAGGGCTTTGAGCTCAAATTGCCGCTCGGTCTCTAGTTCGCCTGCACTAATACTAATTTGCAGATCAAGTATGGGCAGGGTACCTTCGGCTTTTTCTGGCCACTCAATCAGGCAAATACCGGGTTCATCAAAATGGTCTGCCAAACCTGCCTCTTGCCATTCAAGGGAGGTACGCATGCGGTACAAATCAAAGTGAAAGGCATTGACAGCGTTTTTGCCGCACACAATAGGATAGGACTCGCACAGGGAGTAGGTTGGGCTTTTGACTTTACCGACGTAGCCCATGCCCTGAATCAGGTGGCGTGCAAAGGCAGTCTTGCCCGCACCTAAATTACCTTCCAGCGCAATATTGACATGCTGCTTGGGTAGTTTTGCGTTGGCTAAAAAATGCGTTAGTACGTGGCCGAGCCCCTTGGCCAGCTCAGCCGTTTCATTTTCTTGCCTACAATGTCTTTTAATCGATTTCAAATGGGAATCAGCTTGTGTGTCTAACGTGTAGCGTAGTTTATTCAGTAAATGCCGGTCGTGCCTAAAACAAGTGGCACTTCCGATAACTCGGCTGTGTTAGATGCCGTCACCGGCCCTGGCTTTAGGGCTTGGCTGGATCAAGAGTCCTTAGCCTTGGGCTTTGATCGCTTGCGGATTACGGATACCGATTTAGGGCAGGCACCTGAGCGCTTAGAGGCCTGGCTCGCCGCTGGATACCATGGCGAAATGGGGTATATGGAGCGCCATGCTGCCTTGCGAACAAATCCAGAGCTCCTTCAGCCCGGTACCGTGCGCGTTATTTGTGTTTCCATGAATTACGCCCCCGACCTTAATATTGACGAGGAATGGGAACGCATTGCGCGCCCGGGTGAGGCGGTAGTCTCGGTATACGCACGCGGACGGGATTACCACAAAGTATTGCGGGCGCGCCTCCAAGAATTAGCTACGCGCATCGAAGCGCGCATCGGTCCGTTTGGTTACCGCGTCTTCACGGATTCTGCACCGCTGATGGAAGCCGAGTTGGCACAAAAAGCCGGATTGGGATGGCGAGGTAAACACACGCTCTTACTTAACCGTGAGTCGGGCTCGGTTTTCTTTTTGGGGGAGATATTGCTCGACTTGCCCTTGCCGGTCGATGCGCCAGTAGAGCCCCACTGCGGCACATGCAGTGCCTGCATCGATGTGTGCCCAACAGCCGCAATTACCGCACCCTATGTTGTCGATGCACGCCGTTGTATCTCCTACCTCACGATTGAAAACCCAGGACCCATTCCACTGGAATTCCGGGCCGCGATGGGGAATCGTGTTTACGGTTGCGATGATTGCCAATTAGCGTGCCCTTGGAATAAGTTTGCCCAAGCAACGGCCTTGCCGGATTTTGCTGAGCGAAATGGCATGGGCGGAAGTTCTTTGCTGGAGCTGTGGTCGTGGACTGCGATTGACTTTGAGCGCCGCCATGAAGGTAGCGCCATTCGCCGTATTGGCTACAGCCGCTGGCGCCGCAATCTCGCAGTAGCGATGGGTAATGCCTTGCGTTCCGAAAAGACCACGCTAGCGCTGAAGGCAGACTTACGTAGCGCCTTGCAATTGGCGGAAGCGTCGGCTGATACCTTGGTGCAAGAACACATTGATTGGGCTTTAGAGGCCCAATTCTCGACCTAAAAATCCGCCCATCTCTGCGGACTCATACAATCCCACTATGCCATCCGATCGTGACCCCGTTTTAGAGCCTGCCCAAGGTTCTGAGTTAAATCGCTTTGCTAATCGCAAGCATGCGTTTCGGACTGGTCTCAAGCATGCGAGCGGCGCTCCTGCAATGGTCCTCTTTGCCGGCATGGTCGGTTTTGGGGCGATGGGCAAAACCAGTGGCTTTGATCTCAGCTTTACCACCTTAAGTAGCCTTTTGATGTTTGCGCTACCAGGCCAAGTGGTGTTGATGGAGATGATGCTAGAGGGCGCATCACTTTTTGCCATTGCCCTTGCTGTGACATTGACCTCAACGCGCTTTATCACGATGACCGTGAGCTTGTTTCCGCAACTAGATCGACGTGATCAAAATAAAGCCTTGTATGCATCCGTTCATTTGCTGGCGATGACAGCATGGGCAGTGTCGATGCGCGAGTTTGCGCGCATTGAACCGCAGCACCGTTTAAGTTACTTTGCTGGCCTTGGCTTACTGTGCTGGATGATTTCAGTACCGGGGACTATTTTGGGTTATTTGCTGGCAGGCGCAGTGCCCGTCTTTATTACGCTCGGCTTGATTTTCATTAACCCCCTATTTTTCTTGCTGACCTTTGCTGAGGTTAAGCCATGGATTAATCGGATTGCGATTGCTTTAGGCTGCGTGATGGGCCCATTCTTCTATTTACTGGATCGCGATACGAGCTTACTGACTACCGGTATTGTGGGGGGTACTTTAGCCTATTGGATCGACCGTCAGTATTTGCGTAAGCGCAGGTCAGCATCCGACGGAGGCATGCTGTGAGCGCCGCGCACTTACAGGGATGGGGTGTTTGGATTGCCCTCGCAAGCGCCTGTATTGGTACCTACCTGTGCCGCGCAATCGGCGTGATGCTGGCAGGCAAAATCAACCAAGACAGCGAGATCTTTCGCTGGTTATCGGCCGTCACCTACGCCATGGTGGCAGCCTTAACCGTTCGCTTGATTGTGTTGCCGATTGGTTTGCTTGATACCGTACCGCTGTGGATACGCATTCTGATTTGTGTCATTAGCGTTGGCATTATGCTGTCCAAACCCCAGCAACGTCTTGTCCCGGCTTTACTGATTGGTACCCTGCTGATGGTCTCGTACGGCGTGATTCGTTAAGACCGTACGAGAGTCTCGGTTGTGTTGAGGTTTTATTGCAAGTGGGCTGCCAAGATGCGGGCAATATGCACAGCATCGCGCTGCGTGCCATCATGAATCTGATGACGGCAACTCGTACCATCGGCAACCACCCAGCTATCCGGCGCTTGCCGTATTGCTGGCAATAAACTCAATTCCGCCATTTGCTTTGACACCGTAATGTGCTCGACTTCATAACCGAAGCTACCGGCCATGCCGCAGCAGGACGATTCAATTAGAGTCGGGTTTGCATTCGGAATGAGTTGCAGGAGTTCTAGCGCTGGCGTCACAGCAGCAAATGCTTTTTGATGGCAGTGGCCATGGAACAGCACAGTGCGATCCGCTGGTTTGAGATTGAGCTTGAGTTTGCCGGACTTGGATTCATCCACCAAGAACTCTTCTAGCAGCTGTGCCTTTTGGCTGACTGCCACTGCTTTTTGCCCAAAGCCCATCACTAAGGCCTCGTCTTTTAGGGTGAAGAGGCAAGAGGGCTCTAGGCCGACGATGGCAATGCCGCGCTCCGCATAGGGGGCAAGGTGATCCACTAACGCGCCCAAGCGTACTTTAGCTTCATCGACCATGCCGGCTGCAAGGTAGGTGCGACCACAACAAAACTGTTTTGAACATTTCTGCTCTGTGGCGGAGGCGCTGTTTGCGGTATCCATTTGTGGAATGTGAATTTGATATCCGGCAGCGCGCAAAATCTGAATCGCAGCGTGGACGTTCTCATTTTCAAAATACGCATTGAAGGTATCAACCAAAAGTACGACAGCCTTACCCTCGGATTGCAATTGTTCTGGTGTGAAACGGTATTGCGCTGCGCTTACTGCTGAATCGATCGGCGCATTCCAGAAAGTGTCGCTACGCCAGACTGGCAGGGTACGCTCTGCCGAAATACCAGTGAACCACTCTTGTATCTTGGCAATAGCGGGGATGCGATTTCGAATATTCAGTAAGGCCGGTAGACCGGGAATACGGCTAACCATTGGCGCGTAGTGCGGCAAGTGCGCCACCAAGCGATCACGCAGTGTGTGTCCATGGCGTTTTTTGTAATGGCTCAAGTACTCCACCTTCATTTTCGCCATATCCACACCCGTTGGACACTCACGGCGACAGGCTTTGCAGCTGACGCATAAATCCATGGCATCTTTGACGGCTGCAGTGGTTAGTGGATCTTCACCCGGCGAAGCATCGAGTTGGCCCGATAGAGCAAGGCGTAAGGTATTGGCACGGCCACGGGTGAGGTGTTTTTCATCCCGGGTCACGCGGTAGCTCGGGCACATTGTGCCGGCATCGAATTTGCGGCAATGGCCATTGTTATTGCACATCTCGACTGCCTTGGAGAAACCATGCGCTGGATCACTGCCACTGCCGGGCGCGCTCGTCTCTTCGGTGACGGGATTGTTTTGCACATTCCATGCAGACCAATCTAAATTGGTTTTAAGGGGAATAATTTTGTATTCAGGCGGAAAGCGGAAGTAACTCGAATCATCCATCTTCGGTGGATCAATGATTTTTCCGGGATTAAATAAATTATCGGGATCAAATGCATGTTTAATCTCACGCAGGGCATCGGTAATTTTTGGGCCAAATTGCCAGGTAATCCATTCGCCACGGCACAGGCCATCACCGTGCTCACCGCTGTACGCGCCTTTGTAACGACGTACCAGTTCAGAAGCCTCTTCTGCCATCGCCCGCATTTTTTGCGCGCCGTCGCGCCGCATATCTAAGATTGGCCGGACATGCAAGGTACCCACGGATGCGTGCGCATACCAGGTGCCGCGTGAGCCGTATTTTGAAAAGACTTCGGTGAGTGCGCTGGTGTATTCAGCGAGGTGCTCCAGTGGTACTGCGCAGTCTTCGATAAAACTGACAGGCTTGCCATCGCCTTTGAGGCTCATCATGATGTTGAGACCTGCTTTACGCACCTCCCAGAGGTTTTTTTGCAAGGGCGCATCGGGCATTTGCACCACACTATTGGGTAAACCCAAGTCGCTCATCAATTCATTCAGAGCTACAACGCGCTCTAACAATGGGGCATGCGCTTCACCCGAAAATTCCACGAGCAAGATCGCTTCTGGTGTTGGGCCTGCTGCATCAATTAGCGCGCTTTCAATGGTTTTTTTAAAGCTGGGGTTGTGCCGCGCTAAATCAATCATGGTGCGGTCCACCAACTCAACCGCGGTAGGACCTAGTTTGACGATGTGCTGTGCACTATCCATAGCGCGGTAGAAGCTGGAGAAATTCACAATGCCGAGCACTTTGTGTTGCGGCAATGGAGACAATTTCAGTTGCAGTGATTTGAAATATGCCAGCGTCCCTTCACTGCCTACTAACAAATGCGCTAAGTTAACGCTGCCGTCTTTGGTGTACGGCAATTCGCTTTGCGGATGAAATAAATCCAAGTTATAGCCAGCAACCCGGCGCATGACTTTCGGAAACATCGCTTCAATTTCCGGTTGCAAGCGATTGGCCAAGCCTTTGACAAAATCACCGAGCTGTTTGGCGACTCCAGCGCTTTGACCGTAATTGCCAAATTGCGCGAGTTGGCCGTCGGCCAGCCATGTATCGATGCCCAAGACGTTGTGCACCATATTGCCGTACGCGAGTGAGCGACTGCCGCAGGAATTATTTCCAGCCATACCGCCAATCGTTGCTTGTGCTCCGGTAGAGACATCAACGGGGTACCACAGACCGTGTTTCTTTAGATTGGCGTTGAGGTGATCTAGTGCTAAACCTGGCTCGACTTCAGCAGTGGCTTTTTCGGGGTCTACCTGGAGGATCTTCCGAAAGGCCTTGCTGTTATCAATCACCAGCGCGACACCGGTTGTTTGACCGCATTGGCTAGTGCCGCCCCCGCGTGGCAACACGGGAATCGAATGCTCCCTGGCTACTGCCAAGACCGTTTCGATGTCGGCCGCATCTTCGGGGATCACCACCCCAACCGGAAATTGCTGGTAAATCGATGCATCGGTGGCGTAGCGACCCCGGCTCGGGGTGTCGGTTAGCACCTGCCCGCGGATGTGCTTTTGCAATTGGGAGCTTATTTCAGGGGGCAGGGCGGTTTTTGTTGGCATAGCTCAAGGTATGGGAAAATGGTAAATATATTCAGAATCGAGTGAAATTCTACAAAAGACCGACTATTTCAGCTTGATCCCCTGTTTTTTACAGAAGTTTGATTTTACGTGGCAATTGACTTTTATAAAATTGACTCGCGTCGAATTGAGCAAGGGATTTTGAGCCTCAACTGCGACCATTGCCATATTCCACCGAATTCAGACCAAAACACCATTAGGAGACCACGATGTTGGCAAACAAACCTTACCTCACCCAAGCAAACGTTCAGGCCATTTTGGATGCTGCCGACGCCCATGCTGCGCAAAACAACTGGGCAGTGACCATCGCAGTTTGCGATGATGGCGGCCACCTGCTCGGCATGATTCGCCGTGATGGCTGTGCCCCAGTCTCCGCCTATATTGCCCAAGAAAAAGCCCGTACGGCTGCAATGGGTAAGCGCGAGACCCGCGTTTATGAAGAGATTATTAACAACGGCCGCACCTCCTTTTTATCCGCACCCCACATTCAAGGGATGCTGGAGGGAGGCATCAATATCGATGTAAATGGATTTACCATCGGCGCAGTCGGCGTTTCCGGCGTGAAGTCTTCCGAAGATGCTAGCACTGCTAAAGCTGGGATCGCGGCCATTATTTAAGTTACCTTGACCAATACCACTGTAGATACAAACACCCCCGCAGAGTCTTCCGACTCTCCAGCTAGCATTACCTTCGCCGATTTTGGCCTTGACCCACGGGTTCAAAAGGCCATCGGCGAACAAGGCTACACCATTCCAACCCCAATTCAGGCGCAAGCCATTCCGCATGTGCTGGCTGGCAAGGATTTAATGGGTGCAGCCCAAACGGGTACTGGTAAGACTGCTGCTTTTATTTTGCCCATCATTCAAAAGTTACTTCCAGGATCCAGCAGTAGCGCGTCGCCAGCGCGCCACCCCATTCGTGCCCTGGTCTTAACACCCACTCGCGAACTCGCCGTGCAGGTTTCAGAAAACGCGGCCAACTATTCTCGGCATACGGATTTACGCTCGACCGTCGTTTTTGGTGGTGTGGACATGCAACCCCAAGTGGCTCTGCTGCGCAGTGGCATTGAGATACTCATTGCAACACCCGGGCGTTTGCTGGATCACCTCGGTTCTAAAACAGCGAACCTGTCGCAAGTCGAGATCTTGGTGTTGGATGAAGCCGATCGCATGCTCGATATGGGATTTTTGCCTGACCTGCAGCGCATCATTAATTTGATACCAGCACAGCGCCAAACGCTACTGTTCTCAGCCACTTTTTCTTCTGAGATTAAAAAATTAGCACAGAGTTATTTACGCAATCCCGTTACGGTTGAAGTTGCGCGCCAAAATGCGGCTGCTGATACTGTTAGTCAAGTGGTGCACATGGTCTCTGCAGCAGATAAGCAGCGCGCCATCACCACCATTTTGGAAGCGCGTACCCGCCAGGGCTTATCGCGTCAGTGCATCATCTTTACCAATAGCCGTTTAGGCTGCGCCAAACTATCCCGAGCTTTAGAGCGCGATGGCATTAAAGCGGGAGCAATCCACGGCGATAAAAGCCAAGGTGAGCGCACCCTGACCTTGGATGCATTCAAGTCCGGCGCAATTGAGGCCTTAGTCGCAACCGATGTGGCAGCGCGTGGCTTGGATATTCCGGCGATGCCTTGCGTTATTAACCATGAGTTGCCTTACAACGCAGAGGACTTTATTCACCGCATTGGCCGTACAGGACGTGCAGGCAGTACTGGGGATGCCATTGCGTTAGTGGACGATGGCGAAAAGCGCTTGTTAGACGACATCGAAAAATTGATGAAGCGCAAATTGCAAGTGATGCCGCTGCCAGAGCTCAAGAGCGGTAAAACAGCAGATCCTTTTTTCTATAAACCCTATCAAGCTGGCGCAGCTCCAGCGGGGGGGCCACAAGCGGTGCCCAAAGCAAGTCTTGACGATGGCAATCCCGATCAGCCGATCGCTAACCCAATTAAAAAAGCGGGTATCACCCCAGCAAAATCGCCAGTTGGCGCTTTGCTTGGTAGCATGAAAAAAAAGACCGCTTAGTTCTGAGTAGGGCCGCACTCTTTGGTCTGAGCGGCCCAAGCGTGCGTAGCCTGCAGTAACCACTCTGCAATGGTCTGACCTGTGCCATTCCGAATTCCACTTAAGCCCAGATGCAGTGCAGCCGCCTGCAGGGCCTGTAAAACCGTTGCATCATTTGCGGTGTTGATTTCAGTGGCTTGGGTTTGCTTACTTAACTTCTCCCCATGCGGATCTAAAACGATTGGCAGGTGGCGGTATTGGGGTGTTGGGTAGCCCAAAACGCTTTGCAGGTAAATTTGCCGCGCGGTATTGCTGAGCAAATCAGCGCCCCGCACAATGTGCGTGATACCTTGCTTGGCATCATCCACAACCACCGCAAGTTGATAGGCGACGATGCCATCGGCCCTGCGCAGCACAAAATCCCCAACTTCCCCATTGAGGTCTTGCTCTTGCACTCCGAACTCGGCATCGGTAAAACGAATCCATTGATCAGGCTTTAGGGTAAGGCGCCAAGCCAATGCTGAACTGCTGAGCAGCTGCGCTTGCCAAACATGGCCATTGCGGCAAGTGCCGGGGTAGACCTGTTCTTGGTTGCGAGCCCGTAGCATGCCTTGCGCGCTGAGGGTACTCGTAATCTGCTGGCGCGAGCAGGTGCAGGGGTAAATCTGCCGATTGTTGTAAAGCCTTTCTAAGGCGTTTTGGTACCCTTTGAGGTGATTGGATTGCCAGATGACTTCCTCGTCCCAAATAAGCCCACAGGCCTGTAGCTGAGCCAAAATACGCTGGTCCATACCGGGAATGCAGCGCGTCACATCTAAATCCTCGATGCGGACTAGCCAGGTGCCTTGATTGGAGCGGGCATCAAGCCAGCTTCCGAGGGCGCTGGCAAGTGAGCCAGCATGCAAAGGTCCGGTCGGCGAGGGCGCAAAGCGCCCGCGGTAGCGGGGATGGGGTAGTTTTGGGCTGGACACAGCTAAAATCATCTCATGGCCGTACCCCGTTTTGTTCATCTGCGCGTTCATTCCGAGTTTTCAATTACGGATGGAGTCGTGCGCATTGATGATGCGGTTGCTGCAGCTAGCAGCGATGGCATGGGTGCCTTGGCCATTACCGACCTGTGCAACCTGTTTGGTCTGGTAAAGTTTTACATGGCCGCCCGTGAGGGTGGAGTCAAGCCCATTGCGGGCGCCGATGTGTGGCTTTCGAATTTGCAAGACCCTGACCAGCCCCACCGCTTGTTACTATTGGTTCAAAACCATTCGGGCTATCTGAATTTATGCCAGTTACTTAGTCGGGCATCGCTTGATAACCAATCGCGCGGGCGTGCTGAAGTCGATCCTCGGTGGTTTAGCGAGCCGGCTGCAAAAAAAGAAGACCGGGCTGTTGGCCACACCCTGTCCTACGGCTTGATTGCCTTATCGGGGGCGCATCTGGGTGATGTGGGCACCGCATTATTGGCCGGCCAGGAAGATCAGGCTAAAGCCGCTGCCGAGCGCTGGAAAAAGCGCTTTCCGGGCGCTTACTTTATTGAGGTGCAGCGCGCTGGGCATCCACAAGATGAACAGCACCTGCAGTTGGCCTGCCAGCTGGCGAGTGCCCTTGCGATACCGGTAGTAGCAACCCATGCAGTGCAGTTCATGCACCGGGGTGATTTCAATGCCCATGAAGCACGAGTATGTATCGCTGAGGGCGAATTGTTGGGCAATCCGCGCCGCCAGAAAAAATTTAATCCTGAGCAATACTTTTTAAGCCAAGCCGAGATGGAAAAGCGCTTTGCTGATTTACCAAGCGCACTCGCTAACTCGGTTGAGATTGCCAAACGCTGCAATCTCTCCTTGGTATTGGGTCAACCGCGTTTACCGGAGTTTCCAATTCCGGCAGGCATCTCGCTAGGTGATTATCTATTGAAGCAGGCTGAAGTTGGATTGCTAAAGCATATGGCGCGAAACTTTCCGGATGCAGATACGCGTGCTGCAGAAGAGCCCCGTTACCGCGAGCGTTTAAGCTTTGAAGTGAAGACCATTGAGCAAATGGGATTCCCAGGTTATTTTTTGATCGTTGCTGATTTTATTAACTGGGCAAAAAACAATGGCGTACCTGTAGGCCCTGGCCGCGGCTCTGGCGCCGGTTCTTTAGTAGCCTATTCACTTGGCATTACCGATCTGGATCCCCTCAAATACAACCTGCTGTTTGAGCGCTTTTTAAATCCAGAGCGGGTATCCATGCCCGACTTTGATATCGATTTTTGCCAGCATGGACGTGATCGCGTGATTCAGTACGTGAAAGACAAATACGGCAAAGACGCCGTTAGTCAAATTGCGACTTTTGGCACTATGGCAGCCAAAGCGGCCATTCGGGATGTGGGCCGTGTCTTGGAGCAGGGCTATGGTTTTGTCGATAGCATCGCCAAGCTAGTGCCGTTTAAACCCGGTCAACTGGTCACCATCGAGATGGCCAAAAAAGAAGAAAAGCAGTTGGCCGAGCGCGAGCGAAATGAAGATGAAGTTCGGCAGCTCTTAGCACTCGCCCAGCAACTCGAGGGTATGACCCGTAATGTGGGTATGCATGCCGGTGGTGTATTAATTGCCCCGGGAAAATTAACCGATTTTTGTCCACTGTATACGCAGGATTCCAAAGACCAAGACAGTAGCTCCGTTATTAGTCAGTTTGATAAAGATGACGTTGAAGCTATTGGCCTCGTGAAGTTCGACTTCTTGGGCTTAACTACACTCACCATCTTGGCCGCAGCAGAGCGCTGGATTAAAGCATTGCATGCCGATCGTAAAGACTGGAGTATCGGAGACATTACCTTAGAAGATCCCGCCGCATTTGAGGTACTGAAATCTGCCAATACCGTTGCGGTCTTCCAGTTGGAAAGCCGCGGCATGCAGGGCATGCTCCGTGAGGCTAAGCCAGATCGCTTTGAAGACATCATTGCTTTGGTAGCTTTATACCGTCCTGGCCCAATGGACTTGATTCCCGACTTTATTGCACGAAAACACGGCCGCCAACAAGTCGAATACCCCGATCCCCGCATTGAGCCTGTACTGCGCGAAACCTACGGCATCATGGTCTACCAGGAGCAGGTGATGCAGATGGCCCAAATGATTGGGGGCTATTCGCTGGGTGGCGCCGATTTATTACGCCGTGCGATGGGCAAGAAGAAGCCAGAAGAGATGGCGCAGCACCGTAAGATCTTTAGTGAGGGCGCCAAAAAAGGCGGCATTACTGAATTCAAGGCCAATGAGATTTACGACCTGATGGAGCGCTTTGCGGGTTACGGATTTAACAAATCCCATGCTGCTGCCTACGCTTTGCTGGCCTATCAAACAGCATGGCTCAAGGCCCATTACCCTGCTGAATTTATGGCGGGTAACTTATCGCTCGCGATGGACGATACCGATAAGGTAAAAATTCTGTACGACGATTGCCTACAAAATCGTTTGCTTGTATTGCCGCCGGATATCAATACCGGTACGTATGAATTTACTCCGCTGCGCACGCTAGGGGTGCCGGTAGAGCAAGCCTTGACCCATATTCGCTATGGCCTCGGCGCTGTGCGTGGTACCGGCGAAGCGGCGATTGAGGCGATTGTTAGGGCGCGCGAAACCGGCGGCCCCTTTACGGACCTGTTTGACTTTTGTGCCCGCGTCGATCGGCGCCAAGTCAATCGCCGCGCAATTGAGGCACTGATGCGCGCTGGTGCGTTTGATGGTTTGTATGCCGCTGGATCCAATCAAAAAGGCAGGCCGTACGACATTCGCTCTACCTTACTAGCCTCATTGGCGCGGGCCATCGAGGCTGCAGAACAGGCCGAGGCATCGATTCATCAGGTGAGTTTATTTGAAACCGAGGGTGAAACGGACCGTCACTTACCCGAGCTTGTGAGTGAGCCACCCTGGCCTGAAAAGAAACGGCTACAAGAAGAAAAAACTGCCCTGGGCTTATGCCTTACAGGCCACTTGTTTGATGCATACCGTAGTGAGGTAGCGCATTTTGTGCGCCAACCCTTAGTCAAAGTAACCGAAGGAAAAGACCAACTGCTGGCTGGCATTATTACTTCGGCACGCATGCTGACGGGTCAGCGAGGCCGAATGATGGTTGCTACGATCGATGATGGTACTGCGGCACTGGAAGTCATGCTCTACAGCGAAGTATATGAGCCCAATCGATCATGGCTAAAAGAAGATGAGTTACTTATTGCCAAAGTAAATGTCACTCCCGATAAGTTTTCGGGCGGTACGCGGATTGTGGCGGAAGCCGTTATGGACATCGCGGGCGCGCGTTTGCGCTTTGGTCGCAACGTGCATGTGCGGATGGATTCTGCGATTGATCTGAAACTCTTCCGCAGCCAAATAAATCCGTACTTAATTAGTAATCGCCAGCAACAGACAAAGCCAGGTATGCCGCCAAATATGGCACCTAGCCCATTGGATAGCTTTAAGGGATTACCGCTGACTGCGGTGGTCACTGCCAGTGGCAGTGCTTGCTTGGTGCAGTTTCCGGATGAATTACGGCTTTATCCTGATGATGCTTGCTTACATAGCCTGCATCAATTGCTGGCCTCAACGCAGGCCGATCCAGTGACAGTGCAGTACGCTTAACAATACTGGGTTTATTGCGGTGCTTTTAACGCCGCATGCGCACGAATTTTTTCATTAAGACGTTCTCTGCTGCTTTTGTCATTGGATTGATCGCGTACTTTATGAAAAATATGAATGACTTCGGTCGCCCAGGCCCCTGATTTACGAATAGCACCATTGGCTTGCAGTCTAAAGACAAAGTCGGCATCTTCATGGCCCCAGCCCAGCAGCGTTTCATCAAACCCGCCAATGGCTAGGGCATCGCTGCGCCAACAGGCCATATTGCAACCTTTGATGCGCCGCCAAACAAACGTGCTATAGAGCCTTTGTGTGTGATCGCCAAACTTCACTAGCAGAGGGAGTACTTTGTTTAGGCCGCCGCGCAATCGATAGGAGATGGCATGGCGCTTGAATCGCTCAAAACTCCAATTTGGCCATGACAGTATTTCTTGGGCTAAATTGGTGTCGGACAAAATACGG
>CAWUTW010000081.1:0-3119 GCA_963925585.1 uncultured Polynucleobacter sp.
GCTTCTTTGTCAAATTTTTGGGTGCAAGGCAAGCCTTCTAGTACCACCACGAAACCAGGTTGTGGCCCTGCCTTATCCACCATGGTGGTTAAGGTATCCAACAAAGGATCGTAATTCTTCGCTTGCTGCTTGGTAAATACATAGGCATTGGCAATCGACTCGAGCACTTCACTCTTGGTCAGGCCATTTGCGCAGTTGGCGTAGATAAAGTGCTGACCGAGCTCGGCTGCTGCTTCCATTAAATCGCTTGTGCGAAAGGCCCGAATCGATTGAACGATATTGGGGCGAACGCTGCGGAGCATGGCAGGTGGGCCTGCATCGCGAACGGCTAATGCAGCACGCCAGGATGCAGGCACTTTTTTACTGGAAGCATGATTGGCGGCGAGCGTTTGCAGGCGCGACAAGCCACCCTGAGCGTAGACGTTGGTAGCAGCAGGCTCACCATCAGACTGCTCGTTTCGATCCCAACTTTCGGCGCGACTGTGGTCGTCCCACTCAGCGGTTGTAATTTCAGGATTATTCATGATGGGTGTAAGGTTACCCGTAAGCGGCGACCAAATCAAGCCTAATTACAGTCGGTTTTTTATAAACTACTGATTTATATAAATAAATATATATGCTAGTGTTTACTCACATATATAAATTGACCTTAATTTCCCTTGATTCTGGCCTTGCTGGCTGCCTCTACGACCGTTAATGCGGTGACATTCACGATCCGCCGAACGGTCGCTGCCGGAGTCAGAATATGCACTGGCTTGGCCACTCCCAACAACAGTGGGCCAATAGCAATGCCATTTCCGGCAGCAGTCTTGAGCAAGTTGTAGGAAATGTTGGCCGCATCAATATTGGGCAGTACCAATAAATTAGCAGCGCCCTCGAGTGGCGAAGTGGTCACTGCGCCCGCCCGAACCTCTGGATCGAGCGCGCAGTCACCGTGCATCTCACCATCGACTTCCAGTTCTGGATCTGTCGCCTGCAAAATGGAGAGGACTTGACGCATCTTCAAAGCAGAAGGTGCTTCACTGCTGCCAAAGTTGGAATGCGACAACAAAGCGACTTTAGGTGTCATGCCTAACTTGCGCATTTCGCTCGCGGCCATGAGGGTAATTTCGGCCAACTGCTCTGCCGTCGGATCGATATTCACATGGGTATCAACTAAAAATACTTGGCGTCCCGGCAAAATCAAACCGCTCATTGCGCCATACACATTAGCGCCTTTTTCAAAGCCAATCACTTCATCAATGTATTTGAGGTGGGTCGAGACTTTACTGATGGTGCCGCAGATCAGGCCATCGGCCATACCCTTCGAAAGCAAGGTAGCTCCAATCAGGGTATTGCGGCGGCGCATCTCGAGTTTGGCAAAGGAGGGGGTAACCCCCTTACGCTCCATGATGGCCAAATACGATTTCCAAAAATCCCCAAAACGGGCATCGTCTTCTGGATTGACAATATCGATATCGGTACCGCAAACCATCCGCAAACCAAATTTCTCAATGCGGTGTTCGATCACACTGGGACGACCAATCAAGGTTGGCTTTGCAATGCCTTCATCAAGCACAATCTGCACGGCACGCAGTACACGCTCATCTTCGCCTTCGCAGAAGACAATGCGTTTTTGCGCATCAGGAACGCCTTTGGCGATCGTAAAGAGCGGCTTCATCAAGGTGCCCGAGTGGTACACAAATTGCTGTAACTGATTACGGTAGGCATCAAAATCGGCGATCGGGCGCATGGCCACGCCATCATCCATCGCCGCTTTTGCAACCGCTGGCGCAATCACCGTAATTAAGCGGGGATCAAATGGCTTCGGAATCAAATACTCCGGACCAAACGCCAGGTTTTCAGTGCTGTAAACGGCTGCAACCACTTCACTTTGTTCGGCCTGAGCCAGCTCAGCAACTGCCTTAACTGCAGCCACTTCCATGCCGCGAGTAATGGTTGTTGCACCTACATCCAAAGCGCCACGAAAAATAAATGGAAAACACAATACGTTATTCACTTGATTCGGGTAATCGGTGCGACCGGTTGCCATCACGGCATCGGGCCTAACTAATTTCACTTCCTCTGGCAAGATTTCTGGTGTGGGGTTTGCTAAGGCGAACACCAAGGGCTTATCAGCCATCTTTTTTACCATCTCTGATTTCAGTACGCCACCCGCAGAGAGGCCCAAGAAAATATCCGCGCCCTCAATTACCTCACTCAAGGTACGCAAAGGCGTATCTTGTGAGAATGGCTCCTTCTCGGGGTCCATCAACTCTTTGCGGCCTTTGTAGACCACGCCCGCAATGTCGGTTACCCAAATGTTTTTTCTGGGTAAGCCCAAATCCACTAACAAATCGATGCAGGCTAAAGCCGCCGCACCAGCGCCAGAGGTGACGAGTTTGACGTTTGCCACATCCTTACCAACCACTTTTAAACCATTCAGAATGGCCGCTGCAACCACAATCGCTGTGCCATGCTGGTCATCATGAAACACGGGGATCTTCATGCGGGCTTGCAATTTGCGTTCGACCACAAAGCAATCCGGGGCTTTGATGTCTTCTAAATTAATACCACCAAAGGTGGGCTCAAGCGCTGCAATGATGTCGACTAATTTATCGGGATCATTTTCATTGACCTCAATATCAAAGACATCAATGCCAGCAAACTTTTTAAATAAGACCGCTTTGCCTTCCATCACTGGCTTACTTGCCAGAGGACCAATATTCCCAAGGCCGAGTACTGCAGTGCCGTTGGTAATCACACCCACTAAATTACCGCGCGCGGTGAAGCGAAAGGCATTGGCTGGGTCTTTGACGATTTCTTCGCAGGCAGCGGCAACACCGGGGGTGTATGCCAAGGCGAGATCACGTTGATTGGTGAGTTGCTTGGTTGCCGCAATTTCAATCTTTCCAGGGACCGGAAACTCGTGATAATCCAGGGCTGCAGCCCGTAAGGCCTTGATTTGTTGTTCTTTACTGTTGTCCGCTTGGCTCATCGATTGACTCATTGGTATGGCAATTTGAAGCTTCTTATTCTAGTCCTCTCCAGCACATTAACCCCCAAGGCACATAAAATGAAAATATGGATGCAAAACTAGGGGAATTTGATCTGATCTGGCGTTTTTTCAAAGCCGGCTC
>CAWUTW010000082.1:0-5895 GCA_963925585.1 uncultured Polynucleobacter sp.
GCTCTTCCGATCTGGTGATGGTGTTTATGCCTCCTCCTTGCCTTTATTTGCCGGACAACACATTTGGAAAGCAAACGCCAATATTGTGAAAGCGTTAGAGCAAGCGGGCACTCTGATTAAGAATAAGTCGTATACGCACTCATACATGCATTGCTGGCGTCATAAAACACCCATCATTTATCGTGCTACCTCACAGTGGTTTGCAAGTATGGATAAAAAACCGGCTGATGGCAAAGCCAGCTTGCGTGAAGCAGCGCTTGAAGGCATCAACAATACGCAGTTTTATCCCGCTTGGGGCAAGCAACGCTTGCACAGTATGATTGCGAACCGCCCAGACTGGACCCTATCGCGTCAACGCCAGTGGGGTGTACCGATGGCCTTCTTTGTGCACAAAGAAACCGGTGAGCCGCATCCCCGTACAGCCGAACTCTTGGAAGAAGTTGCCAAACGCGTTGAAAAAGATGGCATTGAGGCTTGGCAAAAACTCGATGCCGCTGAGTTACTGGGTGAGGAAGCCGCTCTCTATGAAAAGAACCGCGATACCTTGGATGTTTGGTTTGATTCGGGTACAACCCACTGGCATGTGATCCGCGGCTCACACCGCGATGAGCTCTATCGCCCTGAGGCCGAGAATGCCGATGGCCGTTTGGCTGATTTGTATTTAGAGGGCTCAGATCAACACCGCGGTTGGTTTCACTCATCGCTACTGACCGGCGCCATGCTCGATGGCAAGCCGCCCTACAAGGCATTGCTGACCCACGGTTTTACAGTCGATGGCCAAGGTCGCAAAATGAGTAAATCGGTCGGCAACGTCATCGCACCCCAACAGGTAGCCGATAAGTTAGGCGCTGAAATCATTCGCCTTTGGGCTGCCTCTACGGACTACTCGGGTGAGATGACCATCTCCGATGAGATTCTGAAGCGGGTGGTTGAGAGCTATCGCCGCATGCGTAATACTTTGCGCTTCTTGCTGGCTAATATTTCTGACTTTGATCCGAAGCAACATGCAATGCCAGCCAGCGAGTGGTTGGAAATCGATTGCTACGCAGTTGCACTCGCTGCGCAATTGCAAGGTGAGATTCGGACGCACTATGAAGCCTATGAATTTCAGCCCGCCGTTGCGCGTATGCTGACCTTCTGCTCTGAGGATTTGGGTGGCTTTTATTTGGATATTCTCAAAGATCGCCTCTATACCAGCGCACTCAATTCGAAAGAACGGCGCGCGGCGCAAAACGCACTATTTCACATTACCCGCAATCTGCTGAAATGGCTTGCCCCTTTCCTGTCATTTACTGCAGAAGAAGCTTGGGCATCGTTTCCCCATGGATCCGAGAACAAAAGTAAGCACTCCATCTTTATGGAAGAGTTCGGCACATTCCCCGATATCGCCAAGGGCACAGAGTTACTCGATAAATGGGATCGCATTCGGGAGATTCGCTCGGAGGTGACCAAGGCCATTGAAATTGAACGCGAAGCCGGTAACGTTGGTTCATCTCTACAGGCAGAACTCACCATTAAAGTGAATGACATCGACTTTGCCATCTTGCATTCACTGGAAGACGATCTGCGCTTTGTCACCATCACGTCCAGCGCCAATATTGAACTCAGCACTGCGGGGCTAGAGGTTTTGGTGCGCGCAAGCCAATATAAAAAATGCGGCCGCTGTTGGCACCATACTGCAGACATGGGGGCTGATCCTACGCACCCCGAACTCTGCGGTCGCTGTATAAGTAACTTATTTGCTAGCGGCGAACAGCGTGCCTTCGCCTAATAAAACAACATCATGGTGAGCGCCCCACCGAATCCTCCGAGTTCCCGCCGTTTTTATGGCTGGCTCAGCTTGGCTTGCCTCGTCCTCATTTTGGATCAGTCAACCAAGTTATGGGCGCAAACATCATTGCAATTTGCCGTACCGGTACCGGTCACTGGTTTTTTAAACTGGTTCTTAATTTATAACCCAGGCGCTGCGTTTTCTTTCTTAGCAAATAGCGGCGGATGGCAGCGCTGGTTCTTTACCCTACTGGGAACAGCCGCCGCTATTTTTATGATTTGGTATTTGCACCGGCACCAAAATAACACGCTACTTTCCTTTGCCATTAGCTTTATTTTGGGCGGCGCAGTCGGCAATGTGATTGATCGCCTGGTCTATGGCGCTGTGGTGGACTTTATTGATCTGTACTATGGGCAATGGCACTGGCCCGCCTTCAATCTTGCCGATAGCGCCATTGTGTTTGGCACAGCCCTGATTATTTGGGGTGAAATTCGCCCAAAAAGAGCATGAGTCCCTGCTTAATCTAGCCATTCATCGCAAACCCGTTTAATCTTCGACTATGCAGTCACTTCTCAACAAAAAAATTGTTCTCGGCATCTCTGGCGGAATTGCCGCCTATAAGTCCGCTGAACTGGCGCGCTTGTTAATGCAAGAAGGCGCGAGCGTTCAGGTTGTCATGACCGACGCTGCGGCCCAGTTCATCACCCCCGTAACGATGCAGGCCCTGACTGGTAATCTGGTCTACACCAATCAGTGGGACGCACGTATTAGTAACAACATGGCGCACATTGAGCTATCGCGCACAGCCGATGCGATTTTGATTGCACCTGCAAGTGCTGACCTCATGGCCAAACTGTCGCTGGGTTTAGCGGATGATTTACTTAGCACCCTGTGCCTTGCGCGGGACTGCCCTTTGCTGCTCGCGCCCGCCATGAACTTACAAATGTGGCAACACCCCGCAACCGCTCGCAGTGCGGAGCGCTTGCGCAGCGATCAGGTTGAATTACTCGGTCCCGCCAGCGGCGCTCAAGCCTGTGGCGAAGTGGGCATGGGCAGAATGCTCGAGCCCGCTGAAATCACCGAGCAACTGATTGCCTTCTTTCAGAAAAAAGTACTGTCAGGCAAGCGGGTATTAATTACTGCAGGGCCTACTTTTGAAGCGATTGATCCGGTACGTGGGATTACCAATCGCAGCTCTGGCAAGATGGGTTTTGCGATTGCGAGGGCCGCCCTGGAGGCTGGCGCCGAAGTTCACCTGATTGCTGGCCCCTGTGAATTAAATACCCCCCTTCTTGCCACGGGAAAAATCCAGCGGACCGATGTGGTCTCTGCCAAAGAGATGTACGAGGCGGTAATGGCATCATCCAACTGCGATCTGTTTTTTGGCATCGCCGCAGTCGCAGACTGGGCCATCGCCAACCCCTCCAAAGAAAAGATCAAACGCCAAGACAGCGGCAAATCGATGCCGAACATCGCGTTCACGCCCAATCCCGATATCTTGCTGACGCTAGCGCAATCGGCATACAAGGGAAAAGGCAAGTCCCACCCTTACTGCGTTGGTTTTGCTGCCGAGTCGACCAAACTCGAAGAGCATGCCGATGAAAAGCGCAAACGCAAAGGCGTACCGTTGATTGTGGGGAACATTGGTCCCGATACCTTTGGTAGCGACCTAAACCAGTTGCTCCTCATTCATGCTGGGGGCACCAAGAAGTTAGCGAAGGCGCCAAAACTGCAGCTAGCGCGCCAACTGATTCAATTTGTTGCAACCCAACTCTAAAAACACCATGCAAACACTGCAAGTCAAAATTCTCGATGAACGCATGCGCAGCCAGATGCCCAGCTACGGCACCCCGGGTAGTGCCGGTCTCGACCTACGCGCTTGCATCGATGCCGTAATTGAGATTGCTCCAGGTCAAACGGTATTAGTACCGACTGGCTTGTCAATCTTTGTCGAAGATCCACGCTACGCCGCCCTAATCCTGCCCCGCTCGGGCCTCGGCCATAAGCATGGGATTGTTTTAGGAAACCTCGTTGGCTTGATTGATTCCGATTACCAGGGACAGCTCATGGTGAGCACTTGGAATCGCAGCAGCACGCCCTTCACCCTTGAGCCCATGGAGCGCTTAGCGCAGCTCGTGATCGTGCCCATACAGCAAGTGGAACTCAAAATCGTCGATGAGTTTGCTGAAAGCAGTCGTGGGACGGGTGGGTTTGGAAGTACAGGCAGAGGATAAATCGAATAATGCGGGTTATGAAAACGATTGCACCCGTCTCGCCCGGCGAGATGTTAGAAGAAGAATTTTTGAAGCCACTGGGCCTCACCAAATATCGCCTAGCTAAAGATATTGGAGTGCCGCCGCAACGTATTGGCGACATTGTTGCAGGAAAACGCTCCATTACCGCCGATACTGATCTGCGGCTTTGTAAATATTTTGGACTGAGCGATGGCTGGTGGCTAAGAGGTCAGGCAAGCTACGACACCGCAGTTGCAAAGAGTAATTTAGCCGATGTTTTGAAACGTATTGAGCCCTGCCATTTACTTGCTGCCTAAGGCAATAAAAATGTAGCCAAAAAAATACCAACCTCTCGGTTGGTATTTTTCATTCCAAGCTAACTTACTTAGAAGTTAGATTTCCTCAGCAGGCGCTACATCAGTCTTGCTAGCCTTAGATGGTGGGGTAGCCTGATGAATATCCAGTACTACCTTGCCATCCGCATCAATCCCAACGGCTACCGTACCGCCTTGTGCCAAGCGCCCAAAGAGCAGCTCATCGGCCAAGGCTTTACGAACCGTGTCCTGGATAATGCGCTGCATTGGCCTTGCGCCCATCAATGGATCAAAACCGTGTTTCGCCAAATGCGCCCTTAACTCAGGACTGAAGGTAGCGTCGACTTTCTTCTCATGCAACTGCTCTTCGAGCTGCATTAAGAACTTATCGACTACCCGCATGATGATGGTCTCATCCAGTGCTTTAAAGGACACAATCGCATCCAAGCGGTTACGGAACTCCGGTGTAAAGAATTTCTTGATATCTGCCATCTCATCGCCAGACTCACGCGCATTGGTAAAGCCGATAACTGATTTCTGCATGGCTTCCGCACCGGCGTTGGTGGTCATGATGATAATGACGTTACGGAAATCGGTCTTGCGGCCATTGTTGTCCGTCAGCGTGCCATGATCCATTACCTGCAAGAGAATATTAAAAATATCCGGGTGGGCTTTTTCAACCTCGTCGAGCAACAAGACGCAATGCGGCTTTTTATTAACTGCTTCAGTCAATAAGCCACCTTGATCAAAACCAACATACCCTGGAGGCGCGCCAATCAATCGACTCACCGCATGGCGCTCCATGTACTCCGACATATCAAAGCGTAGTAACTCGATGCCCAAGATATAAGCAAGTTGTTTTGCAACCTCCGTCTTACCGACACCGGTTGGGCCCGAGAACAAGAAGGAGCCAATCGGACGATCAATCTTGCCAAGGCCGGCACGCGTCATCTTAATGGCGCTAGCCAATGCTTCGATCGCGGGATCTTGGCCAAAGACAACACTCTTAATATCGCGATCCAAGGTTTGCAATTTGCTGCGGTCATCAACCGTGACGGATTGCGGCGGTATACGCGCAATCTTAGCCACAATCTCCTCAATCTCAGGGCGGCCAATGGTTTTCTTCTGCTTTGATTTAGGCAAGATGCGCTGGGCAGCGCCTGCTTCGTCAATCACATCAATCGCCTTATCCGGTAAATGGCGATCATTAATGTAGCGCGAAGATAATTCCGCAGCAGCAACTAAGGCGGCAGAGGCGTATTTTACGCCGTGATGCTCTTCAAAGCGTGACTTGAGGCCACGCAAAATTTGTACCGTCTGGTCCACCGTAGGCTCGACCACATCGACCTTTTGGAAACGACGCGCCAATGCTGCATCCTTTTCAAAAATGCTACGGTATTCCGTAAACGTGGTGGCACCAATGCACTTAAGCTGGCCGTTCGATAAAGCAGGCTTGAGTAAATTGCTGGCATCCAAAGTGCCGCCCGAAGCAGCGCCCGCACCAATCAAGGTGTGGATCTCATCAATAAACAAAATACCATTGGAATTATCTTTGAGGGCTTTGAGCACGCCCTTC
>CAWUTW010000083.1:0-6277 GCA_963925585.1 uncultured Polynucleobacter sp.
GCCAAAACCTTATCTAGACGCTCGCCAGATGCCTCCCACGGAATTTCTAGGGCAATGAAATCCTCTTCATCGATATAATCAATTGGATTCGAATCAGGAGTTTTCGGCAATGCCACGCTTGAAGTACCCATATGTAGTCACATCCGACAGTGTAAGGCCTACCAACGTAAGCCCGAATGGTTTGCAGTTCTCTTCTCGCATCAGCACCGTGCTGCTGGGATTTGCCTTAGTTGCCACCCTACTCATGAGTGGTTGCGCTAACGATGGCAATAAAGACGAGACCGATGGCTGGTCGGAGACCAAGCTTTACAGCGAAGCCACTGAAAAACTTAAAGACAATGATTTTGCAAAATGCGGAACGTATTTTGAAAAGCTTGAGGCTCGTTTTCCATTTGGTCCTTATTCGCAGCAAGCGCAAATCAATGCTGCCTACTGTTACTGGAAAGCCAGCGAACAGGCGCAAGCCTTGGTTGCGGTCGATCGCTTCATCAAGCTCCACCAAGGCAGTCCCAATCTGGATTACGCCTTCTACCTTAAAGGCTTAATTACCTTTAATGATGATCTGGGCTTTTTGGGTAAGTTCACTGGGCAAGATTTAAGCGAGCGCGATCCCAAAGCAGCACGTGAAGCATTTGAGGCATTTAAGGTGGTGGTGGATCGTTTTCCAAACAGTAAATACGCACCCGATGCGCTAGACCGAATGCGCTACATCGTTAACTCACTTGCGGAAGCCGATGTCATCGTCGCGCGCTACTACTTTCAGCGTGGTGCTTACCTTGCAGCAGCAAACCGTGCGCAACTCGTACTCAAAGACTATGACCGCGCACCCGCAGTAGAAGAGGCGCTGTACATTCTGATCAAGTCGTACGAACGCTTGGGTATGACGGATTTAAGTACCGATGCGGTCCGCGTCTTTAATCTGAATTTTCCGGATAGCCAGATGCTCGCTACTGGACAGCGCGCCAAAAAACAGCGCTCGTGGTGGCAGATCTGGAATAAATAAGATTCGGTTATTACCTTCCGGATTTGCGAATCAATTCGACTGGCACCCGGGGCGCGAGCGCGCAGATGAGCTCGTAACCAATCGTGCCTGCGGCGACGGCAACGGTGTCTACAGGAACCCTCTGTCCCCATAGCTCTACCCTACTTCCTATTTGTGCATCCGGCGCATTGCGTAAATCAACGGTAATCATGTCCATTGAGACGCGTCCCGCAATCGGACAAATCGCACCGGCGCCATCGCTCTCAACCCATACCGGAGTCCCGTCCGGGGCATGGCGTGGATAGCCATCCGCATAACCACAGGCAATCACCCCGATCCGCATCGCTTCGGCTGCTCTGAAACGACCGCCATAACCCACATGCTCGCCGAGAGCTACATGCTGGATATCAATGATTTCACTGGTTAAGGACATCACGGGCTCAAGGTGCGCATGTTCAATATCCGCATGCATTCCAGTTGGAGAAAGTCCATACAACATGATTCCAGGGCGTACCCAGTCGCCCAAGGCAGTTCGGTGCCACAGAATGGCAGCTGAATTAGCTAGGCACGTTTCACCAGCTAGGCCATCGGTTATTTTAGAAAAGCAGTCCATCTGCTCGCCCACAGTTGGCCTCTGATCCATCGCATCGGCATTGGCAAAGTGGGTCATGTGGTGTACCTGATGCCCCAATGAATGGAGCCGGTGGTACATATCCCGATAAGCCGAAGGGGAAAAGCCTAGCCGGTTCATTCCGGAGTTGAGCTTAAGAAAAACCTGAAAAACGTGACTTGAGTGCAGCGCCAGACGCTCAAGTAGTCGCACTTGTTCTTGGCAATGGACCACTAAATCACAGTCCAGCGATACTGCTTCTTCAAGTTCCTCTGCCTGAAATAAGCCCTCCAACATGAGAATGCGGCCTTGCCAGCCTTGATTTCGAAGCCACTGTGAATCCCGCAGATCAAGCAAAGCAAATCCATCGGTCGCGTTTAAGCCCTCCAGGATCGACTCTAGGCGATGGCCATACCCAGCGGCTTTGACAACCGACCAGATTTTCGCCTCAGGGGCAAGCGCACGCACCCTAGCCAAATTATGGCGAAAGGCCTCAATGTGAATAGATGCCAAAATAGGCCGATTCATATCTGAAACCCCTTTCATGTTTTAATGCTCTAAATGACTCGATTGTACGAATGAACCGTAGTTTTTACACCATTATGGCGGCGCAATTTTTTTCGTCGCTGGCTGATAACGCTCTCCTTATTGCGGCTATTGCACTCCTAATCCAGCTTGATGCTCCGGATTGGATGACTCCATTGCTAAAGCTATTTTTTGTTTTATCTTACGTCCTTCTAGCCGCCTTTGTGGGTGCATTTGCAGACTCAAGGCCCAAGGGCAACGTCATGTTCATCACCAACACCATTAAGTTTGTAGGCTGTGCTGTCATGTTATTTGGTAGCCATCCCTTACTATCGTATGCCATTGTGGGCCTCGGCGCTGCTGCGTACTCCCCTGCTAAATACGGCATCCTAACGGAATTACTTCCCCCCGAGCGCCTGGTCGCTGCCAATGGCTGGATTGAGGGCCTAACCGTCGGCTCTATTATCTTGGGTACGGTTTTAGGTGGTGTGCTGATCAGCGCTGGGGTCTCATCTCGTTTGCTTGGTCTTGATCTGCCCATGATTGAAACGGGCATCGATACACCGGCGGAAGCGGCTATTTTGATCATCATGATGATTTACATCATCGCCGCACTCATTAATCTCAAAATCCCCGATACCGGCGCACGCTACGTCGCTCAAAAAACAAATCCAATTGAGTTAATTACCGATTTTGCGCATTGCTTTAGAACCCTATGGAATGACCGGTTGGGTCAAATCTCCTTAGCCGTAACTACCCTCTTTTGGGGCGCTGGTGCTACCTTGCAATTTATTGTGCTCAAGTGGGCTGAAGTGGCACTCAACATGAACCTTTCGCAAGGCGCAATTTTGCAAGCCATCTCAGCGGTGGGGGTTGCCGGAGGCGCAATCTGGGCAGCGGGGCGGATCCCGCTGAAGCAATCGTTAAAGGTATTGCCGTATGGCGTTGCAATGGGTATCGTGGTGTGCGTCATGGCCATTTACCACATCGACATGATCCCATCCGTCATGCTTTTAGAGTTTGGAAGCCACAAGTTAACCCTCAATCTCATACCACCTTATGCGCTACTGATTTTAGTCGGCTGGCTCGCAGGCTACTTTGTAGTGCCCATGAATGCCCTCTTACAACATCGCGGTCACGTTTTACTATCGGCAGGCCATTCAATTGCAGTGCAGAACTTCAATGAAAATCTGTCAGTACTCAGCATGCTGATGCTCTATGCCTTACTCATTTGGCTTGATGTGCCGATTGCCTATGTCATTATTGGATTTGGCTTATCGGTCAGCATCATCATGGTCCTCATCATGCGCCGACATGCCCGCAATCAAGCGGAGTATGACTCACTGCACCTCATCGGCGAAAGCAAGCACTAGTCAGTCAGCTTGTTGGCTAGGCGTTTAAAGGCTTTGCAATACCGAGCGGGCAAGTAGCAAATCTTCCCAAAGTAACGCTTTCTCTTGTGGCCTAGCTAAGACTTGGGCCAGTTCCAGTGTTGCGATCAAAGGCACCTCGGCTTCGCCATGCATCAGAGAATGGATAGCGCCACGTAACTCTGTTAAGGGTGCATGCTCACCGGTCAGGCGCTGCGCGCTCGCTGCGCCAAATGTAATCGCTACTAGCGGTACTGTACTTGCTTCAATTAGTGCGTCTATGTTGGCTTTTTGGTCTTGCCAGACCCAAGCGCCATTCGGCAAACCCAGCACCCGAACGATGTTTTGAAATAAACTTAAAGCATCGCCCTGCGGTTTAGTGCCAATAAAAATCCAACGGCTGCTAATTTGCGCTGCATGTTCCGATGCATTTGCTGTGGGCTCAGGGGATGCCTGCGAATTGCCTTGAGTTTCTAATGACGCATTCAGAGGCGCGACGTTACTGGATCGATCGATCCATTCGGTAATGCCCATTTCTTTTAGAAAAGAGGAGCGCATACTGGAGTTATTGGAGCGGATAACATTCATTGTGCTTCTAGGGTAATCGATTTTGCCATTACACCGGCATCTTCACGCTTGCCAGTAGCCTCATCTATTGGGTAATAGGCCCTGCGCACGCCAATGATGGCATAGCCCATCCGTTCATATAATTTGACTGCTGGGATATTGGAGGGGCGCACCTCAAGAATGACACGGCTCATTTTCTGCTGAGTAGCAATGCCCTCAATGGCTTGCATCACACGACTACCAATGCCATTGCGCCGTAATACCGGATCAATGGTGATGTTGAGTAAATGCAATTCGTCAACGGCCGGATACAAAATACAATAGCCCCACAATGCAGGCAAATTAGTCGCTAGCTCTGCCTTTGCCGTCATCTCCGGCCGAATGCAATAGGCCCAATGCCCTGCTGTTAGGGAATCCGAAAAATTACCTTGTGTCCAGGGATGGCTGTGTGAGATTGCCTCCAAGGACATTACTGCTCGCATGTCCGACGGCTGCATTGGCATGAATGTCAATTGGGTATCGATGGCACTAGTCATCTGCGGCATGAATAAGAAAGGGATTACTACACAAAATAAAGGGTTCTATTTTGCATCACGTTCAGCACTAGTCAGCGCTACTTTATTTCGGACATACAGAGGCTCTAGTTGATCCACTGTAATGAGTTGGTGATTGGCCAACATTGCCTGTGCACAGCGCAGCACTCCGCTAGCACTGACCCCAAGAGCAGCATCCAGCTGGCTAGATGGCATACGCTGCTCAAAATGGCTGGGGTATTGAGTGACTGCGCTACCAAACACGTATTCGTTCATGCCAAGTTGGACATCTTCTGGCTTACTCAGTTGAATATCGCCGATGCGCTCAGGCAATGCGATCGTATCGCCGCTTGCTTGCCCTACTTTGCTGACGCTGTAATTAGCCCAATAGACTTCACCCATGCGGGCATCAATCGCCACCGTGAAATAGTGCGTGCTGGCATCCATGGCTCGTATCCAATGATGGTCAATTGCATTGGCTGCGATCGCATCCAAACTCGTAACCGGCGCTACCGGCAACTGGGTAGCAAGGGCTAAGCCTTGCACCACTGCAACGCCCAATCGCACCCCAGTAAAAGCGCCTGGACCAATGCCGACGGCAATCGCATCCAAGTCCCGTAACACCATTCCTTCTTGTTTCAGCAAGTCGGTAATCCAAGGCAGAAGGTGCTGGCTTGCGCCCGGCCCAAGTAACTCATGGCGCTCCACCAAATGCTTGGCCACTGGGTCAACGGAGAGCGCAACAGAGCACCAAGCAGAAGACGTGTCGATCGCTAAAATGCGTTTCAAGAACAGGCCTTACGACGAGAGCGCTTGAATGATGTCAGGGGGTGCCTGAACCAGCTCAATCAGAACGCCCTCACCACCAAGTGGAAATTCATCATTACCTTTGGGGTGAATAAAAATAATATCGTGGCCTGCAGCCCCTTTACGAATTCCTCCAGGAGCAAACCGTAGGCCTTTGCTGCTGAGCCAGTCATGGGCTATCTGTAGATCATCTACCCATAAGCCAATGTGATTCAGAGGGGTCTGGTGTACTGCGGGCTTTTTCGCAATATCGACCGGCTGCATAAGATCAACTTCGATCGCATGCGCGCCTTGACCAATTGCGCAAATGTCTTCGTTGACGTTTTCACGCTCTGATACATAGGTATCTTTAAAGGTAAAGCCAAGCAAATCGACCCACAAAGAACGCAGGCGGTGCTTATCCTCACCGCCAATCGCAATTTGTTGAACTCCTAAAATACGAAATGGCCTTGCGTACGTCATGCTCATCCTTTACTCAAAGCGAATAATGATTTGATCCACTGCCAAGCTGTCGCCCTCCTTGGCCATGATTTCAGAAACCACACCATCCTGTAATGCGGAGAGGGTATTTTCCATTTTCATGGCTTCAATCGAGGCTAACTTCTGACCTGCAGTCACGCTATCGCCAGCCCGCACCAATAACTTGGTTAAGAGGCCCGGCATTGGCGATAAGACCATTTTGGAGGTGTCCGGCGGCAGCTTGATCGGCATGCGCGCCTGCAACTGTGCGCCAAGCGGACTTAATACCATGCATTCATATTGCGCGCCATCCAGTGCCAAATAGTAACGAATGCCTCGGCGCTCGACTTGTGCCGATATGGACTGCGTGCCATTAACGATGACATTGAGCACAATTTGTCCTGGACGCCATTCACTGACAATA
>CAWUTW010000084.1:0-4388 GCA_963925585.1 uncultured Polynucleobacter sp.
GGCGGTCATACCCAGCTCATGGGAGTAGAAGGGGTTGGGCAATACCAACTGCTTGGCGAGACCGTGGATGATGCTGCTGGCGAGGCATTCGATAAAACGGCCAAATTATTGGGACTCGACTACCCCGGTGGCGCTGCGGTATCGCTGTTGGCGGAAAGCGGCAAGCCAGGACGCTTTGATTTGCCCCGGCCGATGCTCCATTCGGGTGACTTGGATTTTTCATTTTCAGGACTCAAGACGGCCGTCCTGAATCAAGTCAATCGCTTTCGTCCTGAAAGCCCAAACGACCAAGTGCAATTTGAGGCTGATCTAGCCCATGCCTTTGTCGAGTCTCTGGTGGACGTGCTGGTGCAGAAGTCAGCCAAAGCCATAAAACAAACGGGGTATCGTGATTTAGTCTTGGCTGGCGGAGTAGGCGCTAACAAACAACTGCGAGCGGCGCTCAATGCACGCGCCTTACGCGATCAATTTGCAGTGCATTACCCACCGCTGCAGTTATGCACCGACAACGGCGTCATGATTGCATTTGCTGGAGCCTTGCGTTTGCTCGCCGGGCATCGGGACAGCGATACTGCCGCTTTTGATGTCAAGCCACGCTGGGACTTAACTACCGCCTAACTCTGGAAAGCGTTCGGAAAGCGAGTGGCAATTGACGTCTTAATGCCATCCGTATCCAGACCGCAACGTGACATTAATAAGTTGTAATCACCATGCTCAACGAATTCATCCTTCAGGCCCAATTGCAATACTGGCTTATTGATATTCAATTGGATCAGTGCCTCTAAGCACGCGCTGCCAGCGCCCCCCATAATTGCGCCGTCCTCGATCGTGACGAGGTAGTCGTGGCTAGTCGCAACTGCTTTCAGTAAATCCACGTCTAACGGTTTTACGAATCGCATGTTCACTACGGTCGCATTGAGTGCTTCGCCCACATCGAGGGCGGGGTAAAGCAATGTTCCAAACGCCAAAATCACAAGCCGTTTACCAGCAACTGCAGTCGACTCACGGCGTACCTCGCCCTTGCCCAAAGGCAGGCTACGCAATTCAGCTGAAGGCTTAACGCCAGCACCGGATCCCCGCGGGTAACGCACAGCACTCGGGTGCGGCTGACGATAGGCCGTGGTGAGTAAATCGCGGCACTCAGCTTCATCCGCTGGCGTCATCACCAGCATATTGGGTATGCAGCGTAAGAAGGGAATGTCATATGCGCCGGCGTGGGTTGCGCCATCGGCGCCCACCAGCCCAGCACGATCCAGCGCAAACACTACCGGCAAATTCTGAATCGCCACATCATGAATGAGCTGGTCATATGCGCGCTGCAAAAAGGTCGAATAAATGGCGACCACCGGCTTCATGCCTTCACAGGCCATGCCCGCAGCAAAGGTGACTGCATGCTGTTCTGCAATGCCAACGTCGTAGTAGCGATCGGGGAAGCGCTTTTCAAACTCAACGAGGCCGGATCCCTCACGCATGGCAGGCGTAATGCCAACCAGCAGCGGATCGGCATGTGCCATATCGCATAGCCACTCACCAAATACCTGCGTAAAGGTTTGCTTTGGATTGCTTGTTTTTTGAATGCCCTCGGAGGGATTAAATTTACCGGGGCCGTGATACAGAACCGGATCGGCTTCCGCCAACATATACCCTTGGCCTTTGCGCGTGACCACATGCAAAAACTGTGGGCCGCCGCCTTCGAGGGCGAGTCGTCGAACGTTTTGCAGCATGGGAAGCAAGGCATCTAAGTCGTGGCCGTCGATCGGACCAAAGTAGTTAAAACCAAATTCTTCAAAAATCGTCGATGGCGAAACCATACCCTTAGCATGATCCTCGAGCCGTTTAGCAAATTCGCGCAAGGGCGGCGCAATCGATAAAACGCTATCGATGCCCTTCTTGGTTGCAGAATAAATATTGCCACTGAGTAGGCGCGCAAGGTAGCGATTGAGCGCCCCTACCGCAGGAGAAATCGACATGTCGTTGTCGTTCAGAATCACGATCAAAGGCAAGTCATCGTAAACGCCCGCATTATTCATGGCTTCAAACGGCATTCCAGCACTCATGGCGCCATCGCCAATCACCGCGACCGCAACCCGCTGTTCACCTTTGATTTGGGCTGCTCTGGCCATACCCATCGCCGCAGAAATACTAGTAGAGGAATGGCCAGTACCAAACGTATCGTATTCACTTTCTGCGCGCCGCGGAAATCCAGAGAGTCCATTAAATTGACGCAAGGTATTCATCCGCTCACGGCGACCGGTCAAGATTTTATGGGGGTAACTTTGATGCCCCACATCCCAAACAATGCGATCACGCGGCGTATCAAATACGTAATGCAGCGCGATCGATAATTCGACCGTACCTAAGTTAGACGATAAGTGTCCGCCGGTTTTGGATACCGAATCAATTACAAATTGACGTAGTTCATCCGCAAGGGCCGGCAGCGCCTCGCGTTCCAATTTACGCAAATCAGCAGGATCATTAATCGTATTCAACATCATCGTTTTAGAACGTAGTTAAAAAAATAATTAGTGTGTGCGCTCTACTACCAGCCGCGCAAGTGCGCGCAGTGCGTCTGCTTTAGGACCAAAAGCACTTAGGCTATCTAAAGCCTGGACTTGCAATGCTTTGGCTTGGTTTTGAGCATACTCTAAGCCCATCAGCGTGACGTAGGTTGGCTTATCGTCTGCCACATCTTTTCCAGCAGTCTTACCCAGGGTTTGGCTATCGGCCGTTGCATCCAAGACATCGTCTACCACCTGAAAGGCAAGTCCAAGCGCAGTCGAATATTGCGTCAATTGAGCGAGCGCAGTTGTATCCAGCTCGGCTGCAATTGCGCCCATCCGCACTGCGCAGCTGAGCAAAGCGCCAGTTTTCATGGCGTGCATTTGCTTGAGGGCATTCAGGTCAATTTTTTGACCCACGCTCTCCAAATCAATCGCTTGACCACCCGCCATACCAAGGGAGCCTGATGCCTTGCTGAGCTCACCAATGAGTGACAAGCGCATCTCAGCTGTGCCTTGGGTGCCGACAAGTACCTCAAACGCTTTAGTTTGCAGAGCATCACCAACTAAGAGCGCCGTAGCCTCATCAAATGCTTTGTGTACCGTAGCGCGACCGCGACGCAAATCATCATCATCCATGCACGGCAGATCATCGTGCACCAACGAATAGGCATGAATCATCTCGATGGCGGCGGCTGCAGCATCGAGCACTTTGGGATTGGCATTACCTAACTCACCCGCCGCAAACACCAATAAGGGACGAATGCGTTTGCCACCACCTTGGGCAGCGTAGCGCATAGCTTCATGCAGGCGTTGCGGCAGTAATTGGGCGGAATCCAGACGCAGATCAAGCGCCGCTTCGGCGCGCGCTGAGCCCGCCTGTAACCACACTCCAAAATCAAATGTCATTACATCAAGCCTCAAATACCCGAACCTGCTGCTCGACTTGCGCCAAGACGCCCTGGCAATGGCGTAATAAAGCGGCTCCACGTTGATAGGCGGTCAAGGTTTCTTCCAGTGAAAATTGGCCTGACTCCATATCGGCAATCAGTTTTTCGAGTTCCTTTACCGCCTGCTCGTAGCGCAGGGCTGGGTCAATTTGGATCTCTGTGCCACTTGCAATGGCATCGGATTTTTTTGCTGGCATGCGCAGTTTCCGGAAAATAAAGAGGGTTATATGGCTCGTATGGCTAAATCATGCCTGATTTTCCACCAAAGCAGGGCCTTCCTATAAAAGCGAGGGTTCGGAATCGGTGGGTATAATCGCCTGCTTCCTATCCAATATCGAACTTTCGATGGTTGGATTGGTTGTTCCGCTTAGCTTCGGCTGACTTTTTCGGGGGTGGGGAGAATGACTAATCTGGCTACCGCGCAGCAACTTGCGCCGTCCAAACTTCAATTGCCAGTAACGGCCTATTTTGACCTTGATTTATATCAACGTGAAATCGACTTGCTATTTAAGCAAGGTCCTGCTTATGTAGGTCACGAGTTAATGGTACCTGAGCTCGGCTCTTATCAAACCTTGCGGGCTGAAAATGAAGGGCGGATACTCGTGCGCAATACGCATGGCGTTGAGCTACTGTCAAATGTTTGTCGCCATCGCCAAGCGCTGATGCTCAATGGTGCCGGTAAAGCGGAAACGATTGTATGTCCCTTGCACCGTTGGACCTACGATTTAGAGGGCGGCCTATTGGGGGCGCCCCATTTTGAAAATAAGCCTTGTCTGCACTTAGGAAAATCGCCCTTACAGAATTGGCAGGGCTTATTGTTTGAAGGACCACGTGACGTGTGCGCTGATTTAGGCCGACTTGGCGTCACTGCCGATTTAGATTTCACCGGCTACCTACTCGATCACGTCGAAGTGCATGAATGCAATTACAACTGGAAAAC
>CAWUTW010000085.1:0-2876 GCA_963925585.1 uncultured Polynucleobacter sp.
TCCAGGCACGGTCACCGTCGACGGTGACCACATGGTGGTTAATGGCGATCGCATCAAAATGTATTCGACACGCAATCCGCTGGAGACCCCATGGGGCGAGCATCAAGTCGATTTAGTGCTCGAGTGCTCAGGTAAATTTACCTCCAAAGAAAAAGCCATGGTGCACATTCAGCAGGGAGCAAAAAAAGTATTGATTTCTGCGCCTGGCGAAAAAGACGTTGACGCAACTATCGTCTACGGTGTGAATGAAAAGGTACTCAAGCCCACGGACATCGTTGTCTCGAATGCCAGCTGCACTACCAATTGTTTAGCGCCTTTAGTCAAACCCTTGCTGGGTGCCTTCGGTATTGAATCCGGCTTGATGACCACCATTCATGCATTCACCAACGATCAGGTATTGACGGACGTTTATCATAAAGACATGCGCCGCGCGCGCTCTGCAGTAAGCAGCATGATTCCGACTAAAACGGGCGCTGCCAAAGCAGTTGGCTTGGTATTGCCAGAACTGGCCGGTCGTTTTGATGGTTTTGCAATACGCGTTCCGGTAATTAATGTCTCGGTGGTTGATTTAACCTTTGTGGCCAAGCGCGCAACCAGCGTAGATGAAGTCAACGCGGTCCTGAAAAAAGCCAGCGAAGGCGAGCTCAAGGGTATTTTGGGCTTTAATACTTTACCGCTGGTATCGATCGACTTTAACCACGATCCCCGCCCCAGCATTTACGACGCCAGCCAAACGCGGGTTTCGGCGGATGGTAAATTGGTTAAAGTCCTTGCTTGGTACGACAACGAGTGGGGGTATTCAGTGCAAATGCTTAATGCCGCTGAGGCGCTGATGGCGGTCTAGATAAAAGAGGTCAAATAGCGCGTTTAGTTGGTAAAAAAGGGGCTTCAGCCCCTTTTTTCAATAAACCGATCTTCTCGGCTTATTTGCGCTTGTGGGCGCAGTTTTTCTTTTGGCAGTGCCCATACATGGCAAGGGAGTGCTCCTCGAGAGCAAAACCCAAGGATTTGGCGATTTCCTTTTGGCGCCGCTCAATGGCGGCATCGACAAATTCCTCTACGTGACCACAGTCAAGGCAAACGAGGTGATCGTGGTGCGTACCCTCATTGAGCTCATAAATCGCCCGGCTATCCCCTTTGCTGGACTCAAAATGACTACGGAGCAAAAGGCCCGCCTGCTCAAACTGGGTGAGCACCCGATACACCGTAGCCAGACCAATGTCTTTGTCTTCTTTGGCCATGGCCATGAAGATTTCTTCGGCACTGAAATGGGCGCCTGGATGCTGATGAAAAAAATCCAGGATCTGCATCCGAGGAGCCGTGGCTTTAAGGCCAATATCCCGTAAATCGGCTGGGGAGGGGTTTTGGTTCATGGGCATCGATTGAGGGCTAAAATCAAGACCTTAATGATACGGCTTGCCATGCAAAACTGCCTTTTACCGTCAAAGTACACCCAAATTGAGCGCACTGCCTTGCCTAGGCCTTTTCCGCGTTGGTTCGTACTCGTATTGCTGGTGATGGGCGCGGCAATCTTGACCGGCTGTACAACGAAGGTGGATGATACTCAGCGGACGATGATGAACAGCGTTTTTCGGCCCTATGTGCCGGATGTTATTCAGGGCAACTTTATTTCCAGCGAGCAATATGCCAAGCTGGAGGTTGGTATGAGCCGGGAGCAGGTTCGGCAAATTTTGGGCACCCCATTATTGGCAAGTTACTTTCATGCCAATCGCTGGGATTACGTTTTTGAATTCAAACGCCTGGGTGAAAAAATCAGTAAAGAGCGGCGAGTAACGGTTTTCTTCGACGGCGATAAAGTGACAAAATTTAATGGCGATGCATTGCCAACCGAAGTTGAGCTGGTTGCCGAAATCGATAACTACGCCAAGCATAAGCGCTCCTTCTGGGATATGGTTACGGGTAAAAACAAGAACCCAATAACGCCACCATTGCAACAGCCTGAGATATTGATACCGAGTAAGCCGAGTCCACCTATTCCTTCCGGTGGCCCCATCGTCACACCAGTCAAGTAAGCGGCATTGATGCTTAGTCAGCAATGCCAAAGTGGAATTAAAAAAATTTAGCCAAGTAAAGAGTGAGATTATGAAAATCACAGTCGCAGGAGCGAGTGGCCGAATGGGCCGAATGCTAATTGAGGCGGTATTGCAATTGCCGGATGCCACCTTGGTGGGCGCGCTTGATCACGCATCCTGTCCGGTTTTAGGAGAAGATGCAGGCGCATTCTTGGGTAAAAAAACGGGCGTGATGATTACAGCTGATTTGGCTCACGGCTTACGCGATGCCGAGTATTTAATTGATTTCACACGGCCCGAGGGCACGATGCTGCATTTAGCGGCCTGCACCGCCCACGGTGTAAAGATGATTATTGGCACTACCGGTTTAAGCGCAGATCAAATTGCCCAGCTGAAAACCGCATCCTCCAAAATTGCGATGGTGTTTGCGCCCAATATGAGCGTGGGCGTCAATGTCACTTTGAAGTTACTCGAAGAGGCTGCGAAGATGCTCGATACCGGTTACGACATTGAAATCATCGAAGCGCACCACCGCCATAAAGTTGATGCGCCATCGGGCACCGCTCTGAAGATGGGTGAGGTGATTGCAGGTGCTTTGGGTCAATCATTAAAGGATGTTGCGGTATATGCACGTGAGAGCCATACCGGTGAACGCAAGACCGGATCAATTGGCTTTGTAACGATTCGGGGCGGCGATATTGTCGGTGATCACACGGTGCTCTTTGCAGGTGAGGGTGAGCGCATTGAGATTAGCCATAAATCCTCCAGCCGCCAGTCCTATGCTCAAGGCTCCATTCGGGCGGCACGCTTTTTAGAGAAAAAATCCTCTGGCCTATTTGATAT
>CAWUTW010000086.1:0-2579 GCA_963925585.1 uncultured Polynucleobacter sp.
GGGGCTTGCATCCAGAGTTCACCTAATTTGCGCATGGCAGGTAAATGCGTAAATCCATCGGCCCTGCAGCGCTGCACGCGACCACCCTCATGATCAATCGATATCAAGACATCCGGCCGTAGGGCCTTAATGCTGCGCGTCAGTGCAGTCAGCTGCTTGCGATTGGCAAAGTTTCTACTAAATAAAATGACACCGCCGGTCAAGGGATGCGCAATGCGGCGGCAGTCGTCTGGAGTAAGTTCTAAACCAACAACATCTAAGGTAATGGGGCCAGGTTGATGAGTGGATGCCACTGGGGATTTCCTTTAGGTATAAGAGGGATGAATGCCGTTTTTCTAAATTGGATATGAATTACATGGACAGTATTGACTAACCAATGTAATTACTGGGGTCAAGACTAGTGATGATGGGTGTGCCATGACTCACCACCACAAACGCAATTGCCATATCTTGCTCGTCACTCACGGTCACTTCAGCATGCCAGTTACGCTCCAGCATAAAGTCAGCGAGAGGCCCGGAATAGTGGGTGACCGGCTTACCGCTGGGTTCATTTAAGGTTTGCAGTAAGCGCCATGCCATCGGCATGCGCATACCTAAGCCAATCGCCTTGGAGAACGCCTCTTTGGCGGCAAAGCGCGTAGCTAAGTAAGCCATGCCTCGTTTTTGATTACGCGCTAAGCGCTGATGAAATACCACCAATTCGTCTTTGCCTAAAATGCGCTCAGCCAATCGACCTTGCGTCCGCTCATAAGCAGCGATCAAGCGCTCGATTTGCAAAATATCCGTACCAATGCCGATGATCATGGAGTTATACCGAGGTCGAAGAAATGCGAGCCTGCAACATCAACGCCTTCATATCCAGAATGGCTTTTTGCCAACCTTTAAACAGCGCCTCGGCCACAATCGCGTGCCCAATATTCAGTTCGGAGAACTCGGTAATGGCGGCAATGGGACTCACATTAGCCTCATTCAAACCATGCCCCGCATTGACGCGTAAGCCAAACTGTTTTCCGTATTGCGCGGCAGTACGAATACGCCCCAACTCGCGTATCTGTGCATCGCCAGCCAAGTCAGCATAGCGCCCAGTATGCAATTCAATCACGGTCGCACCCGCTTTGCTGGCGGCCATGATCTGCTTTTCTTCTGGATCGATAAATAGGGACACCCGAATGCCTACATCGATGAGCTGGGTGGTGGCCTGTTTGACTGCCTCAAAATGAGCAAGGACATCGAGACCTCCTTCGGTGGTAACTTCTATCCGCTTTTCAGGTACAAGGCAAACGTCATGCGGCTTGATCTGACACGCAATCGCAATCATCTCGGGGGTAACGGCACACTCGAGATTCATGCGAGTAGTAATTAAGGGACGTAGTGCGATTAAATCCGCATCTTTAATGTGACGTCGATCTTCGCGCAAATGCAATGTAATTAAGTCGGCGCCCGCCTCTTCTGCCAGACGCGCAGCCCGAATGGGGTCGGGATAGGCTGTGCCGCGGGCATTGCGCAAGGTTGCGACGTGATCAATATTGATGCCGAGCTCAAGGGTATTCATTGATATAGGGTACTAGATTTTCTTAAGATCAATGAGGATTTGACGGGTTGTCAAAACCTGATCTTGCAAATGCAGGCTAAGCAAAAAGCGCATCAACTGCTTGCTCTCCATGAGGGTATTGGCATCTGTAAAGTTACCTGAGGCCATTTCCAATAAGGCACGGCCACTTAAAATCGGCCAATGCCCAGGGTCATCGGATTGGCATGGACGAATACCCCGCTCTGGCTGATAGACGTATTTCTCCGCCTCGATTGGAGCGGCATTGCTTTCAACACAATAATCCAGAGCGGCAGCATAGCCTGTCTCCTGCAGCAAGGCCAATTCAAATGGCCTTAAGATTTGCTCCAAACGACTGCTCTCTGTATCCATCTCCGCTAAAGCAGAAATGGTAGCCGTGTAATGGTCGTAAAGGGTCTCGTACTCGTCTTCGCGAGCTAAGAATTTGACCAGCAATTCATTGAGGTAAAAACCGCAGAGCAGTGCATCACCGACCAGCGCAGGAGTGCCACCAACCCACTCAGACTTAGTTAAGGTACGTAGCTCAGACTTGCCGCTCCATGAAACCAGGAGTGGCTGAAAACGTTGCAAAACGGGTCTTAATACCGAATGGGGGCGCTTAGCACCCTTGGCAATGAGAGCCATACGCCCATATTGCCGAGTAAAAACATCCAGTATCAGGCTCGTTTCTTTATAGGCAATGCTGTGCAAAACAAAAGCAGGCTCATCGGCTACGCGAATGGATGCCATTTATTCCAAGCCTTGCGCCCGCAATTCAGCGCGATCATCTGCCCAGCCACGTTTGACTTTGACCCAGGTCTCTAGAAAGACTTTGCCATCAAACAGCTTCTCCATATCCAAACGTGCTTCAGTGGAAATCTTTTTAAGACGCTCGCCCTTGTCGCCGATGATCATGGCCTTGTGGTTATCGCGATCCACCAAAATAGTAGCTGCAATTCGTCGCATGGTGCCATCCATCTTGAACTGATCAATCACCACCGAACTTGCATAGGGTAATTCTTCGCCGGTA
>CAWUTW010000087.1:0-3917 GCA_963925585.1 uncultured Polynucleobacter sp.
GCGGTGAGGGCTTCCATTTCAACGCCAGTGGGCCCAGTAGTTTCGGCCTGCACTTGGCAGCGAATGCTATTGGTGGCCCGGTCTAGCTCAAATTGCAAGCTGACGTGGCTTAGTGCCAATGGATGGCACAAGGGAATGAGATCGGAGGTCTTCTTCGATGCCTGAATGCCGGCAATACGGGCAATGCCTAAAACATCCCCTTTTTTGTGGTTACCGGTCTCAACCAAGTCAAAAGTGGCTGGCAACATTGAAATGCTGCCTGTAGCGATGGCGATACGGTGCGTATTGGGCTTATCGCCAACATTGACCATGTGAGCCTGGCCTGAGGAATCAAAATGAGTCAGTGGGTTCATGAAATAGGTTTTACCATAGAGGGATGGGGATCGTAAAACCAGCCTATTTTAAGTGGATGCAAAAACCCGTGCTATTGGGCATCGGGCGGAAATACTTAGCCCTGCACTTGATTTTTGCGATGGGCCTTGCAGGCGCGCAAACACCCCTTCCTAAGGCGCCGGCCTCTGAGGTCGTGGTTGAGGGCAATTCCGCGGCACTTCAAAATCTAGGTAGAGCAGTACAGTCGCAAGAGGCCCAATCCCCATATCTGCCTAATAAAAATGCAGTGCGCACACAGCCAAATTTAGTCCTGCCGGACATGGGTGATCCGGGTGGTGATGCCTTAAGCCCAGTAGATGAGCGACGCATCGGTGAGCGCATCATGCGGGAAATCCGTGCTGATCCCGATTACTCCAATGACTTGCCGATCTATGACTTTTTGAATCAAATGGACCGCCGCTTGTTGCAAGCAGCAAAACGCCTACAGTTGGGCGGAGCCAATGCCTTGGGTAGCGCCCAATACAACTTTGAGGTATTTGCAGTCAAAGAGCCGAGCATTAATGCGTTTGCACTGCCGGGTGGTTTTATTGGCTTTCATACGGGGCTCTTGGTTGCGGCTGAAACAGAGTCTGAGGTTGCCTCCGTTATGGGCCATGAAATCGGCCACGTACTGCAGCGGCACATTGCGCGCTCGATGGATAAGCAGGCCATGAATACCATGATTGCCATCGCGGGTATGGTGCTGGGCGCTTTGGCCGCTTCTAGCAACCCATCAGCGGCGGTGGGTTTAATGCGTGGTGGACAGGCTTTATCAGTTCAGAATCAATTAGCGTACTCACGGGATGCGGAGCGTGAGGCCGATCGCATTGGCTTTTTAATTTTGGAGGGTAGTGGTTATGACGTCAACGGCATGCCTGCCTTTTTTCAGCGCCTGCAAAAAGCCACCAGCATTATGGACAGTGGCGTGCCGGCTTACGTTCGAACGCATCCACTAACCATTGACCGTATCGCGGATATGCAAGACCGGGCACGCATGGTGAATGCCAAGACTGTACCGAGTTCATTGGAGTTTTATTTAATCAAAGTGCGCGCTCGCCTCGATCAACAAAAGGGCTCTAGCGGCTTGTTTGATGCCCGTAATATTTTTGAGAGTTTTAGTACGCAAGCCTCACTCATAAAACAGATGGAAGGATTTTATGGGCTCGCTTTGGTTGCACAGCGCCAAGGCAAAGTGGATATCGCTGAAGGATATTTGCAAAAAACCCAGCAGATTATGCAGGCTTTAGCAGCGCCGGGCTCACCATTAACGCGCCAGAGCGTAGCGCTGGACACCACGGCATCTGAATTAGCGTTGGCCAAAGGCAAGCCCCAAGAGGCACTGCAGATTGCACATGCGACATTGCGCGCCTACCCAGAATCATTTGCCGCAGCAGTCGCCATGATTCAGGCGGAGCTCAAACTGGGTAAAACCAACGAAGCCATCAGCTGGCTTAGAAGTCGCACCAAGCAACAGCCGAATGAAACCATTTGGTGGACTTTGCTAGCGGATGCCTACAACCAAAGTAATAACGTGGCCTTACGGCATTACGCCATGGGGGAAAAATTTGCCCTGACCGGTGCTTGGCCCTCTGCAATTGAGCAAATGCGGATTGCAAGGGCTGCTGGCGGCAACAATTATTACCAAGGCTCAACGATTGATGCACGCCTACGGGAATTTCAGAAAATGTACCTAGAAGAGCAGCGCGAGGATGCCAAAAGTAGGGGAGGCTAACCTTACATTAACTGCTCAGGGGTGTGGGCGAGCCTGAAACTGAAAGCGACGCGCTACTTCAATGCTGGTAATCGGTTCCAGTTTTAAATCATGGCCATGCCACCGCCAACTTCCCTCCAGCGCGCATGCGGCGTTGCCAAGCGAGGCAAGTTCCGAAAAGAGTTGAATGTCATGGTGATGCAGCAAGGCAATGCTGGGGCACTCTATTTCACTAAATTGATTTGTAGTGGACCAAATGGTTTGCGTGAGCTTTCCCTCAATCAAAATATGCCCCGCTTCATTCAGGAAGCCATTAGTAGGCGTAAGCAAACTGTCGCATTGCGTCTGCAATTGCCAAGGATGGTCTGCATTCCCGGTGGGCATCATGCGTACTACCCAAGGCGTTGCATCGAGATTAACGTAGACGCGCTGCGGCCCATTTTGAAAAAAATACCGTCCATCGGCATCGCTGGCGTAATTACGGGCAATGAATGCATTGAGCGCTGCATGCTTAATTACATCCCCAGGCAATCCATTGGCTTGTGCGTAGTCGTCACGCATGCGCCAAGCACCGCGCCGATCGAGCGCTAGCCAGCCAAAGCAGTGCGGTACGTTTGGCCACTTAACTAAAGACTGGGCAATGCCTTGATCCATTGCGTTTAATGCAAGCCGTGCTGGGTGATGGGCACACTTGAGCTGACATCAGTGGAATGGCTAGCATGCAAGTGTGCGATACGCCATCCTTGACTGTCTTGCAAGACAACCAAGGTGATATTGAGAAAGAAAGCAGACTCGACTTGATCGGCGCGTAAATGAACGGCCTCGGTCGTGTCGTAGATTGCTGTGCCTAAGGTTGAATGCGAGATGCATGCAATCGGCTCCAGAAACAGAGCTTGATTGGCGAGCAAGCGCTCTAAGCCGCCACGAATTTCGGCATGACCACTAAGGCGTTGGCCCTCGGGCAGTACGCAGGTAATGGAATCATCGTCTAGCCACAATGCCAGGGCAGCCACAACATCGCGCCGCTTGAGCGCTTCTCGCCATGCATCCACCACTTCATCGGCATTGTGAAAGAGTCTGGCAAGGTTGGGCATGACTAAATTCCTTTGCGATAGGGATTACTGAAGTGCAGCAAATACGCGTTCGGGACTAATCTGATTTAAACAGTTTAAATGGCCGAGGGGGCATTCGCGTTGATGGCAAGGGCTGCACGGTAAATGCAAGGAGATGATGATTGCTTTTGTAGAATTGGGTGGAGTATGGCTTGGATCGCTGGAGCCAAAGATTGCCACCTGTGGGACCTGGAGTGCTGCACTAATGTGCATCAAGCCCGAATCGTTGCTAACCACGTTGCTGCACATACGAATGATGGCGATGGCCTCATCCAGCGATGTGGCGCCGCACCAGTTGAAAATGCGGCTATCAGAGGCTGACGCAGAAACAATTGCATCGCCAATTGCGCGATCCGATGGGCTGCCCAATAAAACCACCGAAGTAGTGGGTTTTGCTTTTAGGATTGATTGCGTAAGCGCTGCAAAGTAGGTAGCAGGCCAGCGTTTGCTAGGGCCGTATTCTGCGCCGGGGCAGAGCACAACGAGTGCATCCGTTTGAATGCCGGCCGCCTCTAATCGCGTGCGCGCAGTCTCCATTGCGGATGCAGTTGGGCTTAAGTGCGGCAGGCGTATTGTTGCATCTGAATTGCGGGTTGGCGCACACAAATTGGCATAGTGTTCCACCATGGGGATACGCTGCGTTTTCGGTGAATTGGCTTTGGTTTCTGTTAGTAAGAAACGACGCAGCTCACCTTGATAGCCAATCCGGACTGGAATATTTG
>CAWUTW010000088.1:0-30258 GCA_963925585.1 uncultured Polynucleobacter sp.
TGCCCATCGTGACCCATTTACCGTTGGTGCCAAGCACCCAGTCGCGCATGTGATCGATGGCCGCATTGGCAGCCGATGCCGCGGATGATAGGCCGCGAGCCTCAATAATGGCTGCGCCGCGCTTGCCAACGGTTGGAATGAATACGTCTTTATTCCAGGCGGCATCATTAATCATATCCTTAACGGATTGGCCGCCAATTGTGGCAAAGCGGTAGTCCGGATACATGGTGGGGCTATGGTTGCCCCAGACCACTAATTTTTCAATGTCTGCAACGGGTTTATTGACCTTGGCTGCGATTTGTGAAAGTGCGCGGTTGTGATCTAGGCGCAGCATTGCCGTAAAGCTCTTAGCAGGCAAGCTAGGAGCCGATTTCATGGCAATGTAGGCATTGGTATTGGCGGGGTTGCCTACAACTAAAACCTTAACCGTGCGTTTTGCGACCGCGTCCAAGGCTTTACCTTGGGCGGTAAAAATTTGCGCATTGGCGGAGAGCAAGTCTTTTCGCTCCATGCCTGGGCCGCGAGGGCGGGCGCCCACCAGCAGGGCAATATCAATGTCTTTGAATGCGGTCATCGGGTCTTGGTGGGCAGACATACCGGCTAAAAGCGGAAATGCGCAGTCATCGAGTTCCATCATCACGCCTTTTAATGCTTTTTGCGCTTTTTCATCAGGAATTTCAAGGAGTTGCAGAATAACAGGCTGGTCTTTCCCAAGTAAATCACCGTTGGCGATTCGAAACAGGAGGGAATATCCAATTTGACCGGCGGCGCCAGTAACTGCGACGCGCATGGGGGTTTTTGCCATTACAAGTAACTCCAAATGAAGGTTGATAGGTATTGCTTAAGTGTTGTGCTGCAGATTATCCCTGCAAATTTATGAAGTTTACATTTACACTGTCAATAATGTCTTCTATAAGACAGCAGACTAGTCAGCCTAAATACCCTTTTTGGAACTGCTTTGCCTGAAACAACCGCTCCATTGGCTACCTTTAGCCCCTTGTACCAGCAGATTAAGGCGCTGTTGCTGGACAGCCTTCAATCCGGCGAGTGGCGACCCGGCGCTCCTATTCCCAGTGAAATGGAGTTGGCAGCCCGTTACGAGGTCAGTCAAGGGACCGTCCGCAAAGCCGTGGATGAGTTGGCTACGGAAAACCTGTTAGTCCGCCACCAGGGCAAAGGCACTTTTGTGGCCACCCACCACAGCGAGGCTTGGCAATACCGCTTCTTTAGTTTGATGCCCGATTCCGGCAAAAAAGCCCCCCTTAAAAGCTATTTTTTGGTTTGCAAGCCAATCAAGGCCCCATCCAAAATTGCCCAGCTACTAAAACTGCCGGCAAGTGAGCAGGTGATTCAAATTGATCGCGTGCAAAGCCTAGGAGGGCAGGTTGCCGTGTTTGAGCAAATCTGGTTGCCCAAGGCGCGTTTTAGAGGGATGAGCTTGGGTCGATTGGAGTCATGGCCAGGCCCCTTGTACGCATTCTACGAAAGTGAGTTTGCAACTCACATGGTTCGGGCGGAAGAGAAAATCAAAGCAATTGCAGCGGAAGCAACGATTGCCACTCATTTAAAAATAGAGCCAGGAGCTCCGTTACTGCTGATTGAGCGGCTTTCCTATACATATGGTAACAAGCCGGTCGAGGTTCGCCGAGCCCATTACGATACCCGCCAGCAGCATTATGAAAATAAGTTGAACTAAGTCATGTGTAAAGAAAAAAATGCATTCCAGCGTTTTCCAATAGAATATGTTGCACAACAGCATTACTCCTTATTTACCCTTTACCTCACAAATGAGACCCTCTATGGTTGATGTCCAACAGGATGTAAAAAAGGCCAAGCCGGTTTACCGCAACATTGGTCTTGCCCAGCTAATCAAATACCGTTTGCCGTGGGCTGGAAAAGTGTCGATTCTGCATCGTATTAGTGGCGCCGCCTTGTTTTTGCTGCTGCCGTTTATTTTGTATTTGTTTGATCAAAGCTTGGCATCTGAACTGAGCTTCATGCAGTTTCAGGCCTTTACTGATCACTTTCTAGTTAAGCTCATTTGCCTTGGTTTGATCTGGAGCTTCCTTCACCATTTCTGTGCCGGCATTCGTTACTTGCTTCTGGATCTCGAAATTGGCGTTGAAAAAATTCCAGCCCAAAAATCCGCAATTATTGTATTGATCGTGAGCCTCACCTTAACTGCAGTGGTGGGCGCTAAATTGTTTGGCTTGTTTTAATCCCGATTACATAAAGAGAACTTCATGTCGACTAATAATATTGGCCCAAAGCGTCTCGTTGTAGGCGCGCATTACGGCCTGAAAGAATGGATTATTCAGCGCATCACGGCAGTGGTGATGGTGGTATTCACGGTCGTTTTGTTGGCCGCTTATCTGATTTCTGGGGATGCAAGCTACGAAGCATGGGCAGGCTTGTTTAGCAATCAGCTGATGAAGTTGTTGACCTTTTTAACCTTCCTAAGCCTTTTTTACCATGCGTGGATTGGTATTCGCGACATCTGGATGGATTACATAAAGCCAGTAGCCGTTCGCTTAAGCCTGCAAGTGTTGACTGTTTTGTGGCTGGTTGCCTGCGCGGCCTATGCCGCTGAAATTCTGTGGAAAGTGTAAGACGATGACTGCGATTAAAAAAGCATTACCCCGCCGTCGCTTTGATGCGGTGATTGTAGGTGCTGGTGGTTCTGGTATGCGTGCTTCCTTGCAGCTGTCGGAAGCTGGCCTCAACGTAGCGGTCCTGACAAAAGTCTTTCCAACCCGCTCGCATACCGTTGCAGCGCAGGGCGGCATTGGCGCCGCGCTTGGCAATATGAGTGAGGACAACTGGCACTATCATTTTTACGACACCATTAAAGGCTCTGATTGGCTGGGTGATCAGGATGTGATTGAGTTTATGTGCCGCGAAGCGCCTAAAGTTGTTTATGAGCTTGAACACTACGGCATGCCATTTGATCGCAACCCAGACGGCACGATTTATCAGCGTCCATTTGGTGGGCACACTGCAAATTACGGCGAGAAGCCGGTACAGCGCGCATGTGCTGCCGCGGACCGTACTGGCCACGCCATGTTGCACACACTGTATCAGCGCAATGTGCAGGCCAAGACCAACTTTTTTGTTGAGTGGTTGGCCTTGGATTTAATTCGCGACGACGAAGGCGATGTTGTCGGCGTGACCGCATTGGAAATGGAAACGGGTGAGCTTTACATTTTGGAAGCCAAGATTGTCTTGATGGCAACGGGTGGCGCTGGCCGGATTTGGTCTGCTTCTACAAATGCCTATATCAATACCGGCGACGGTATGGGTATGGCTGCACGCGCCAACATTCCGCTCGAAGACATGGAGTTTTGGCAGTTTCATCCCACTGGCGTTGCCGGAGCCGGCGTATTGCTGACCGAAGGTTGCCGCGGCGAAGGTGCTATCTTGCGCAATAAAGACGGTGAGCGTTTTATGGAGCGTTACGCTCCCACGCTAAAAGACTTGGCGCCGCGTGATTTCATTTCGCGCTGTATGGATCAGGAGATCAAAGAGGGTCGTGGCTGCGGTCCCAACGGCGATTATGTGGTACTTGATTTAACCCACATCGGCGCCGAGACCATCATGAAGCGCTTGCCATCGGTGTACGAGATTGGCATGAACTTTGCCAACATCGATGTAACCAAAGAGCCCATTCCGGTTGTGCCCACCATTCACTATCAAATGGGCGGTATTCCGACCAACATTAACGGGCAGGTAGTGGTGCCAAAAGATGGCAACCCGAATCACATCGTCAACGGCTTGTACGCCATCGGCGAATGCTCCTGCGTATCGGTTCACGGCGCGAATCGACTAGGCACAAACTCCTTATTGGATTTATTGGTATTTGGCCGTGCTGCCGGTAATCACATCGTCAATATGGATCTTAGAAAGCGCGAGCATAAACCCTTGCCTGCAAACGCTGGTGAGCAAACACTGGCGCGCATTGCGGCACTCGATGATTCCACTTCAGGTGAGTACGCCCAGGATCTAGCAAATGACATTCGCAAAACAATGCAGACGTATGCTGGTGTATTTCGTAATCAGAAATTGATGGATGAGGGCGTTCGTCAGATGGCCGCTCTAACAGAGCGCGCAAAGCACCTCTGGTTAAAAGACAAGTCAAAGATTTTCAATACGGCACGCATTGAAGCGCTAGAAATTTCTAATCTGGTTGAGACGGCCAATGCCACCATCATTTCAGCCGCAGCCCGCAAAGAAAGTCGCGGCGCGCACTCGCACGATGATTTTCCAACGCGCGATGACAAGGCGTGGATGAAGCATACGCTTTGGTTTAGTGAGAACAATCGCCTCGATTACAAGCCCGTGCAACTTAAGCCGTTAACCGCTGAATCGGTTCCACCTAAAGAGCGTACCTTCTAATTAAAGAAAAACGAGATAAACCATGAGTGATACCCGCATATTCGAAATTTATCGCTACGATCCTGAGGTGGATGCCGCTCCACGCATGCAGCGTTACGAGCTTGAATTGACTGGCGAACGGATGCTGCTGGATGCCTTGATCTCGCTTAAAAAACAAGACGAGAGCATTACCTATCGCCGTTCCTGTCGCGAAGGAGTTTGTGGCTCCGATGCAATGAACATCAACGGTAAAAACGGACTAGCCTGTTTGACTAATATGCTTACCTTACCCAAAGTGATCACTTTACGTCCACTTCCTGGCTTACCTGTGGTGCGTGATTTGATTGTGGATATGACTTTGTTTTTCAAGCAGTACTTGTCGATCAAACCGTACTTGGTGAACTCTACCCGCCCACCAGAAAAAGAGCGTTTGCAGAGCCCAGAAGAGCGCGAAGAGTTGGATGGCTTGTACGAGTGCATCTTGTGCGCTTCCTGCTCTACCTCCTGCCCTTCGTTTTGGTGGAATCCGGATAAGTTTGTCGGGCCAGCCGGTTTGCTGCAAGCCTATCGCTTTATTGCGGACAGTCGTGACGAAGATACGGCGGCTCGGCTGGATAATTTAGAGGATCCCTACCGTTTATTCCGCTGCCATACCATTATGAATTGCGTCGATGTGTGTCCTAAGCACTTGAATCCAACCAAGGCCATTGGCAAAATCAAAGAGTTGATGGTTCGTAGGGCTGTATGACCATTAGTGCTGCGGCTCTGTATCGCTTAAAAAGCGATGCACGCCGGGGTTTGCTGGAAAACGATCTGATTTTGGAGCGGTTTTTCAGGCGCTACGAAGATACATTAACGGTGGAGCAGGGTGTAGTCTTGTCCCAACTGCTGGCCTTGAGTGATAACGATTTAATGGACCTTCTGATTGGGCGAGTCGAATCCGTAGATGCTTTGGGTGATGTATGCAGTACCCCCCCTTTTTTGGCTTTATTGGCTTGTTTGCGGGAGAAGCAGTAGCAGGAATGCAATAATTTGCATTGCACTTATTTAACGAACAGTAGGATCAGACATGATTGAATCAAACATCAAGGCAAAGTTATCGTTCTCGGACGGTACTCCCGATATCGATTTGCCCATTTACCAAGGCACAGTTGGTCCTGATGTCATTGATATTCGCAAGCTCTACGGCCAGACCGGCAAATTTACCTACGATCCTGGCTTCTTGTCTACGTCATCATGTAACTCCAAAATCACCTTTATTGATGGTGACAAAGGCGAATTGCTCTACCGCGGCTACCCTATTCAAGATTTGGCAGCCAATTGTGATTTTTTAGAAGTGTGCTATCTCTTGCTCAATGGCCATTTGCCAAACGAAAAAGAGAATACGAAATTTCAAGACATCATCATGCACCACACTATGGTGCATGAGCAGATGCAGTTTTTCTTACGCGGCTTTCGGCGTGATGCGCACCCTATGGCAGTCTTGACTGGTTTAGTTGGAGCCATGGCGGCCTTCTATCACGATGAGATTGATTACAGCGAGCCCAAGGCCCGTGAGATTGCACAAATGCGTTTGATTGCAAAAATGCCTACTTTGGTGGCGATGTCCTATAAGTATTCCGTTGGTCAGCCATTTATCTATCCCGATAACTCGCTCTCTTACACCGCCAATTTCATGCGCATGATGTTTGCTACACCATGCGAAGAGTACAAAGTAAATCCAGTCTTGGTTCGTGCCTTGGATCGTATTTTTATTCTGCATGCTGACCACGAGCAAAATGCATCGACCTCCACGGTCCGTTTATGCGGTTCCTCTGGTACCAATCCATTTGCCGCAATCTCAGCTGGTATTGCCTGCTTGTGGGGCCCGGCGCACGGTGGCGCGAATGAGGCCTGCTTGCAGATGCTGACTGAGATTCAGGCTAATGGTGGAGTCGAAAAAGTGGGCGAATTTATCGCCCAAGTGAAAGACAAGAACTCCAATGTCCGTTTAATGGGCTTTGGACATCGGGTTTATAAAAACTTTGATCCACGCGCGAAGCTGATGCGTGAAACCTGCTACGAAGTTCTCAATGAGCTGGGTCTCGAAAATGATCCGCTCTTTAAGTTGGCAATGACTTTAGAAAAGATTGCGCTGGAAGACGAGTACTTCGTGAGTCGCAAGCTGTATCCGAACGTGGATTTTTATTCTGGCATCGTGCAGCGCGCCCTTGGTATTCCAACGGATATGTTCACCTGTGTTTTTGCTTTGGCGAGAACGGTAGGCTGGATAGCGCAGTGGGAAGAAATGATTACTGATACGGAGTACAAAATCGGTCGTCCACGGCAGTTGTATGTTGGAGAAACTACTCGCTCGGTTCCACCCATTTCGGGCCGTAAATAAGGTTTATTAGGACGGTTATGTCACGCACGCTATACGATAAGTTATGGTACGAGCACGTTGTTTGTGCGGAAGAGGATGGCACGGCCACCCTCTATATTGACCGGCACTTGTTGCACGAAGTAACCAGTCCACAGGCTTTTGAAGGTTTAAATTTGGCAAAGCGCCCCGTATGGCGAATTTCTGCCAATCTTGCTGTCTCTGACCACAACGTGCCTACAACGGATCGATCCGAAGGGATTACTGACCCTATTTCTAAGCTTCAAGTGGATACCTTGGATCAGAATTGCGCCTCCTTTGGTATTACGCAGTTCAAGATGAATGATTCACGGCAGGGCATTGTTCACGTCATCGGACCGGAGCAGGGCGCTACATTGCCCGGCATGACTGTTGTGTGCGGTGATTCGCATACCAGTACGCATGGTGCCTTTGGTGCATTAGCATTTGGAATTGGTACTTCGGAAGTAGAGCATGTGCTTGCAACCCAAACTTTGCTGATAAAAAAGAGTAAGAACATGCTGGTTCGAGTCGAGGGACGGTTGCAGCCCGGCTCGACGGCAAAAGACATTGTTTTAGCGGTTATCGGAAAAATAGGCACAGCCGGCGGCACTGGCTACACCATCGAGTTTGCGGGCGAAGCCATTCGTAATTTATCGATGGAAGGCCGCATGACCATCTGCAATATGGCAATTGAAGCAGGCGCACGCGCCGGCTTGATTGCAGTGGATGAGACCACCATCGATTACATTCAAGGCCGACCTTACGCCCCAAGCGGAGAGATCTTGCGCCATGCAGTCCAATATTGGCGCACCTTGCATTCCGATGCTGATGCGAAGTTTGATCAGGTAGTCGAATTGCGTGCTGACGAAATCCAGCCCCAAGTCACGTGGGGCACTTCCCCAGAAATGGTGTTGCCAATTAGTGAGCGCGTTCCTGATCCGGAAAAAGAGCGGGATCCCAACAAGCGCAGCGCAATGGAGCGCGCCTTGCAGTACATGAATCTAACGCCGAATACCTTGCTGACCAACATTCCGATTGATAAAGTTTTTATCGGATCCTGCACCAATAGCCGCATCGAGGATTTACGTGCCGCTGCAAAGGTAGTTGATCGCCTGGGTAAAAAAGTCTCGCCCACCATTAAGTTGGCGTTGGTAGTGCCTGGATCGGGATTAGTGAAGGCGCAAGCTGAACGTGAAGGCCTCGATCGGGTTTTCAAGGCAGCCGGCTTTGAATGGCGTGAACCGGGTTGTTCCATGTGTTTGGCCATGAATTCAGATCGCCTCGAACCTGGTGAACGCTGCGCATCGACATCAAACCGTAATTTTGAAGGCCGTCAAGGCGCTGGCGGTAGAACCCATTTAGTGAGTCCCGCTATGGCTGCCGCTGCTGCCATAGAAGGCCATTTTGTTGATGTACGCAAAATTTCGTAATGAGCCAAACGAAAGGTCCAAGCCATGCCAACTCCCCGCTACTCCATGATTGCCAAGTTATCTGTCGTGCTAGTGACAGGTATTTTCATTAGTGCCTGTGCCAACACCATGGAGGGAGTTGGTAAGGATCTACAAAAAATAGGCACATCCATGGATTCGAAATCACCGTCTTCGGCACCAAGCAATTCTCCTGCATCGCAAACGCAAGGAAAAGACGTTGTGGTGACGCCAGTAAAATAAGTAGCAATAATAAAAAAGTAGAGTCAGGCGTAATGGAAAAATTTACTCAGTACCAAGGTTTGGTTGCCCCCCTCGACCGAGAGAACGTCGATACCGATGCCATCATTCCAAAACAGTTTTTAAAGTCGATAAAAAAAACCGGCTTCGGTCAAAACCTGTTTGATGAATGGCGCTACTTGGATCATGGTGAGCCCGGACAAGATTGCACTACGCGGCCCCTAAATCCGGACTTTATTTTGAATCAGCCCCGCTATAACAATGCCGGTATATTGCTTGCCCGCAAAAATTTTGGTTGCGGCAGTTCGCGCGAGCATGCGCCTTGGGCATTAGGTCAATATGGCTTTCGTGCAGTTATTGCTCCCAGTTTTGCCGACATATTCTTCAATAATTGCTACAAAAACGGGCTTTTACCGATCGCGCTCACGGAGCAGCAGGTCGATCACCTCTTTAATGAGACCTTGGCTTTCAACGGCTATCAGCTAACGATTGATCTAGAAACGCAAGAGGTGATTGCGCCAGATAATCGCCGCTACTCCTTTGAAATCGATGGGTTTCGTAAATATTGCCTACTCAATGGCCTAGACGATATTGACCTCACCCTCAAAAATGCCGATAAAATAAAGGCATACGAAGCAGAGCGCGTGTTGCGGATGCCTTGGCTTGCTACCCAGCTACCGTAAAAACAGCCTCGCACTGGCTAGTTAACCCTTTTTAAAGGCTTGTCATGAAAATTGCAGTATTGCCGGGCGATGGTATTGGCCCGGAAATTGTCGCTGAGGCGGTCAAAGTCCTCAAGGCATTGGGGCCCACATTTGAGCTTGAAGAGGCGCCCGTTGGCGGCGCAGCATATGACTTTTCAGGCCACCCCTTGCCTCCTGCAACTCTTGAGTTAGCTAAAAGCGCCGATGCCATTTTGTTTGGTGCGGTGGGTGACTGGAAGTACGACACTTTGGCGCGTGAATTGCGCCCTGAACAAGCCATCCTCGGTTTGCGTAAACACTTGGTTTTGTTTGCTAATTTCCGTCCTGCCATTTGTTATCCCGAGTTAACTGCTGCATCCAGTCTAAAACCTGAAATTGTGGGTGGTTTGGACATCTTGATTGTGCGTGAACTGAATGGTGATATTTACTTTGGCCAGCCGCGCGGTATTCGAAGTTCCGAGCATGCTTTGTTTAAAGGCGCTCGTGAGGGATTTGACACCATGCACTACAGCGAGCCCGAAGTGATCCGAATCGGTAAGGTGGCATTTGAGGCAGCGCGCAAGCGCAGCAAAAAAGTATGCAGCGTGGATAAAGCCAACGTACTTGAAACTTCCCAGCTTTGGCGTGATGTGATGACTGCGCTAGCAGCCGACTATCCTGATGTCGAGTTATCGCATATGTATGTTGATAACGCAGCCATGCAGCTCGTGAAGGCGCCTAAGGCATTTGATGTCGTAGTTACCGGGAATTTATTCGGCGACATTCTCTCGGATGAAGCTGCCATGCTCACCGGCTCCATTGGAATGTTGCCGTCCGCATCCTTAGATAAGAACAACAAAGGCTTGTATGAGCCGAGTCACGGCTCTGCCCCTGATATTGCTGGCAAAGGGATTGCAAATCCACTAGCAACCATTTTGTCTGCAGCCATGATGCTGCGTTACTCCTTTGGCATGACAGCCCAGGCAGATCGGATTGAAAAAGCAGTTCAGAAGGTATTGCAGCAGGGCTTACGCACGGCCGATATTTATACTGAAGGGACCCAGCAGGTATCCACAGTGCAAATGGGCGATGCTGTAGTGGCCGCATTATCGTAATCAAATTCTTGGAATCGAAGGCGTTGGTATTTTTATGGCAATACATCACACATCAGGCTCTGTAAACGCTCCCTTGGTCGGCCTCGTCGGATGGCGCGGTATGGTAGGTAGCGTCCTTATGGACCGCATGTTGGCGGAGGGTGACTTTGATTTAATCGAGCCTGTATTTTTTAGTACCAGCAATGCCGGTGGTGATGTGCCTGCGATGAATGGTCGCCACATCACCAAAAGCGAAACGAAGTTACAAGACGCGAATGACATCAAAGCGCTTGCCCGCTGCGACATTATTTTGACTTGCCAAGGCGGCGATTACACCAAGGCAATTTTCCCGATGCTGCGAGCAGCGGGTTGGCAGGGCGATTGGATTGATGCCGCTAGCGCTTTGCGCATGAATGACGATACGGTTTTGGTTCTTGATCCTATCAATCGAACCGTGATTGATCGTGCATTGGCTGCTGGGGGCAAGAATTGGGTTGGCGGCAATTGCACCGTGAGCTTAATGATGATTGCCATGGGTGGATTACTTAAAGCCGATATGGTCGAATGGATTAGTGCTATGACCTACCAAGCAGCTTCTGGCGCTGGCGCACAAAATATGCGTGAATTACTTTTGCAAATGGGCGCATTACGCGATAGCGTGGATACCGAATTAAAGGATCCGGCCTCCTGGATTTTGGATATTGATCGCAAAATTTCAGCGACCATGCGCTCAGCTGAGTTTCCAACGATGAATTTTCGCAATACAGCCTTAGCTGGTAGCTTGATTCCGTGGATTGATGTGCCAGTTGAAAACGGTCAGACGAAAGAGGAGTGGAAGGGCGGGGCTGAGTGCAACAAGATTCTAGGGCGCCCCCCTTTTAGATCGCCAGGAAGCATTCCGATTGATGGGATTTGTGTACGCGTTGGTGCTATGCGCTGCCACTCTCAAGGTTTGACGATCAAGTTAAAGAAAGACATTCCTTTGGCCGAGATTGAAGCCATGCTAGCCAAGGATAATGCGTGGGTCAAAGTGGTGCCCAATGAGCGTGAGGCAACCGAGCGCGAGTTATCTCCCGCCAAAATCAGTGGCACCCTAACGGTGCCCATCGGACGACTGCATAAGTTAGCCATGGGACCTGAATACCTCGGTGCCTTTACGGTAGGTGATCAACTGCTGTGGGGCGCTGCCGAACCTTTGCGCCGCATGCTGCGCATCTTGTTGGAACGTTAAGGGTGTACGTGCGTGCGCCCGCTCGCTTGGTGCATGGCCTAGCAGCGGTCATTGGATGTGCTTGCATTGTTTGGAGCGCAGCTAGTAGTGCATTTTCATTGGGCACTCCCAGGGTTCTCTCTCAACCTGGCCAGCCCATTCGGGCTGAAATTCCATTACGAGTATCGGCCGCAGATCAAGCGCAGTTGAGCAATTTGCAAGTGAGTAATGCGAGTAAGGATGCGTATGAGCGCCTTGGTATTTCTTCTGCAATAGTGGAGCTTGAGCCGCAGCTGCGAATCAAGCGCCAGGATGGTAATCGCAGCGTGATTGTGCTGGAGACCGTAAAGCCCATTGCTTCGGCGCGGCTGAATCAAGATCCATTCGTTGATCTTATTGTCACCCTGCAATGGCCTTCTGGCCAACTCACCAAAAATTACACCTTACTATTGGGCGATCCCAGTCAAGTCACCGTTCGCCCTGGCCAAACCTTAAGCGAGATCGCGGCGCAAATGGCGCCGTTGCTGGATGGCGCTACCTTAGATCAAACCATCATGGCATTGTATAAAGCCAATCCCGATGCCTTTGCGGGCGGCAGTATTCATCGCCTGCCTGCTGGTGCTGAATTAGTTAAGCCAAGTCAGTCCTTGATGCAATCGATTACGCCAGCGCAGGCAAGCCAGTTTGTTGAAAAAGCCAATCAAACTTGGGCTGATTCCCATAGTGGCTCTAGCAAAGCGGTCGGCACTATATCAACTGATCCAGTCAAATCGGCAATTGATCCTGCAGTCGCAAAAGACCGTTTAACGATTGGACCCGGTGCAGATGCCAATTCGGATCAGCGGCGCTACACCGAAGAAATCGTTGCCCAAGAAAAAATGCTGGAACAAACGCGTACCCGGATTGTTGAGTTAGAAAAAAACATTGCCGATTTACAAAAATTACTAGATGCAGGCAAGGCACAGTCTAAATCCGGGGTAGGCGCTAAGTCCGATGTTGCCCAAAACTCCTATGCTCCAGCTTTCCTGGCATTAAGCGTCATTGCATTTACTGGCCTCTTGTTGTGGTTTATGGCGCGCTATGCGCGGCAATCGGAGCGAAGTGCGCCAATGCCTGCTGGCAAGCCTGCATCCGCGCCCTTGCAAGATGACATCAGCCCTGCATCGCCTTGTCAAGGCATGCCAGAACGGACTAAGAATTTATTTGCTGGCATCGATCTTAATTTGACACCAGTTAAAAGTGACTTTGCGATTCGGAATGACGCATTGCGCGTCAAACTCAATCTTGCAAAAGCGTATATGACGATTGAAGACTTTGCTGCTGCAACGCGCAGCTTAGACGACATCATTCAACATAGCCTTGATCCTGCCAATTCAGTAGATGCATCCCTCCTTGCGGAAGCCAAAGTCATGCTATCCGAAATCAATCAGCGTAGTAACTAATCGGAATGCGAACACGTGTTTGCCGGACTCAGTAGATGATGCGCATTGCGCTGGGCTTGCAATACGATGGCACCCGATTTGTTGGGTGGCAGACTCAGCCCAGTCAAAACACCGTGCAAGATAAAGTAGAGCAGGCTATCAATGCCTTCATTGGCGATATCCAATCGCTTGCCAATCCCATCCGAGTTACCGCTGCTGGACGAACCGATACCGGTGTCCATGCACTTGGGCAGGTAGTGCATTTTGATTGTGGCGTTGAGCGTGATTCTTGGTCTTGGGTGCGCGGACTTAATAGTTTTCTGCCGAGCGATATTGTGGTGAATTGGGCTCAGCCCGTCGATGCATCCTTTGATGCGCGGTTTTCCGCATTTGAACGCAGTTACGTGTATGCCTTACACGTAGGCCCTTGCCGTGCGCCGACCGTGGCCTCGCGTGCTGGCTATTTGATGCTGGCTGCGGATAAATGGCTTGATATCGCTGCGATGCAAATGGCTTCCCAGGGCCTTTTGGGGGAACACGATTTTTCTTCTTTTAGGTCGTCCGAGTGCCAGAGCAAAACACCGATCAAAACTGTGTACGACATTCAAATTTTGGATCAGAAGCCCTGGGTCTACATCGTGGTTCGGGCCAATGCCTTTTTGCAGCACATGGTTCGAAATCTGGTGGGTAGCCTGTTGGCGATCGGCCAAGGAAAACAGCCTGCAGGGTGGTTAAACCAGGTATTGGAGGCTAAAACCCGTCAGTCTGCAGCGCCGACGTTTGCACCCGATGGGCTCTATTTAGCTCGGGTAGGGTATCCGCTGGAACACCATATTCCAGCGCCATGGCTAGCCCATTCATGGCTTGCGGCCGAGGTTATAGCCTTGCTGCAAGAGCCAATTCCTGCGCAGCCGAAGCGGATTATGATTTAGCCATGGGATTACTTCATTACGTGCCTGAGCGTACCCGCATCAAGATTTGTGGCCTTACACGCCCACAAGACGTTGATTTTGCAGTGAAATCGGGCGTCGACGCGCTGGGTTTTGTGTTTTATCCCCCCAGCCCAAGGGCCGTCAGCCCACAGCATGCCGCCGCGCTTATCTCCCGCTTGCCAGCAGGAGTAGACGCCGTTGGCTTGGTCGTGAATGCCTCCGATGCCGAATTTGACGCGATTCGGGCCTATGCGCCCATCACTTTATGGCAATTTCATGGGGATGAGAGTCCAGAAGAATGCCACCGTTTGGCGGCCGGAGATCCCTGGATTAAAGCGGGACGAGTGGGCGAGGGCTTCGCATTTGCTGATTTTTCCCTACAATATAGGCAAGCAGCTGGTTTCTTGCTCGATGCCCTGGTTGAGGGTTACGGTGGGGGCGGCATTCCTTTTGATTGGCAATGGATTCCAGAAACATGGGTAAGCGCAAACGCGCCTCGGGTCGTTTTGAGTGGTGGGTTGAACGCACACAACGTGGGCGAAGCGATTGCGCGCCTACACCCCTGCGCTGTGGACATTTCGAGCGGCGTTGAAAAAGCTAAAGGCATTAAAGATGCCGTTTTAATGGGCCAGTTTATTGAGGCAGTTCGACTGGCAGATTCCAAGAAACCAATGCGGTAACCCAATCAAAAGAGGTAACTATGTACGATAAGCCAGATTCACGCGGACACTTTGGCCCTTACGGCGGTATTTTCGTTTCAGAGACATTAATGTTTGCTTTGGAAGAACTGAAGGATGCCTACGCACGTTATCAGTACGATCCAGAGTTCATCGAAGAGTTCCATTACGAGCTCAAGCACTTTGTCGGTCGTCCTTCCCCCGTTTATCACGCCAAGCGATGGAGTGAAATGTTGGGCGGCGCGCAGATTTATTTAAAGCGCGAAGACTTAAATCACACTGGTGCGCACAAGATTAATAACGTTATTGGGCAGGCCATGCTTGCCAAGCGCATGGGTAAGCCGCGCATCATTGCAGAAACGGGCGCAGGGCAACATGGCGTTGCTACTGCCACCATTTGTGCGCGCTTTGGTCTCGATTGCACTGTCTATCAAGGTTCCGTGGATGTGGCCCGTCAGGCACAAAACGTATTTCGCATGAAGCTTTTGGGTGCCAAGGTAGTGCCAGTAGAGTCGGGCACTAAAACCTTAAAAGATGCGTTAAATGAAGCGATGCGTGACTGGGTTACGAATGTAGAAGACACCTTCTACATTATTGGTACGGTCGCCGGCCCACACCCATACCCGATGATGGTTCGCGACTTTCAGAGCGTCATTGGAGAAGAGTGCAAAATCCAAATGCCGGAGATGATCGGTCGTCAACCCGACTATGTCATGGCATGCGTTGGCGGTGGCTCCAATGCCATGGGCATTTTTTATCCCTACATTGATTACCCGGAAGTGAAGCTCGTTGGAGTCGAAGCTGCTGGCCACGGACTTAACACGGCTGCGCATTCGGCTGCATTGTGTGTCGGCAAGCCCGGTGTATTGCACGGTAACCGTACCTATTTATTGCAAGATGAGAATGGTCAAATTGCAGAGACGCATTCGGTATCTGCTGGCATGGACTATCCCGGGGTCGGCCCTGAACATGCTTGGCTGAAAGATTCCGGCCGTGCAGAGTATGTGGCAATCACAGATCAAGAAGCGCTGAAAGCGTTTCATGATTGCTGCCAAATTGAGGGCATCATTCCAGCCTTGGAGTCTGCGCATGCGATCGCATATGCATGCAAGCTTGCCGCCACCTTACCAAAAGATAAAACGATTTTGATCAACTTGTCTGGCCGTGGTGATAAAGACATGCATACCGTTGCGCAAGCAACCGGCTCTGAAGGTTAAGGTTTAGAACATATTTATGTCCAAGATTTCAACTGTTTTTAATGATTTAAAGCAGGCTGGTAAAAAAGGCTTGATTCCTTTTATTACTGCCGGTGATCCTGAGCCAGGTTTAACGGTTGCACTAATGCATGCCCTCGTTCGTGGTGGTGCTAATGTGATTGAGCTCGGCGTACCCTTTTCGGATCCCATGGCCGATGGCCCAGTGATTCAGCGCTCCTCGGAGCGGGCGCTGAGTCAGGGCGTCACCTTGCGGCATTGCCTCGAGATGGTGAAGGCATTTCGAGAAACCGATATCAATACGCCGGTGGTGCTTATGGGCTACGCCAATCCAGTCGAGCAAATGGGCGCTGCGCATTTTGCGGCCGAAGCGAAGGCAGCCGGCGTTGATGGGGTATTGATCGTGGATTACCCTCCGGAAGAGTGCGTTGATTTTGCGCAGCAGATGCGTTCTGCTGGCGTTGACCCGATTTTTCTATTGGCGCCAACCTCATCGCCAGTTCGCATTAAAGAGGCTGCGAAAATTGCATCCGGCTATATTTACTATGTTTCATTGCGCGGTGTAACGGGAGCTAACAATCTCAATACGCAGGATGTGGCAAGCATCATCCCGCAGATTCGAGCGGCTACTCCGATACCGATTGCGGTCGGCTTTGGTATTCATGATGCTGCTAGCGCCAAGGCTGTTTCCAATACTGCGGATGCCGTCGTGATTGGAAGCCGTATCATTCGTTTGCTGGAAGAAGCTCCTGCGGGCGAGGCAGTACAATCGCTCGAACACTTCATACGCGAGATTCGCACTGCATTGGATAGCTAAAGTACATGAGTTGGATTGATAAACTTCTTCCGCCGCAAATTCAGCACACTGACCCTGCTAATCGAAAGTCAGTGCCCGAAGGCTTGTGGGTAAAGTGCCCTGGATGTGAAGCTGTTTTATACAGTACTGATATTGAAGCCAATCTATCAGTATGTCCTAAGTGCAGTCATCACATGCGCATTGGCGCGCGCCAACGCTTAGATAGCTTGCTCGACCCAAAGGGCCGATATGAAATTGGCGCCAATGTCTTTCCGGTGGACCCATTGAAGTTTAAGGATTCCAAAAAATATCCCGATCGTATTAAAGAGGCCGTCGATGTTTCCGGCGAAACCGATGCCTTAGTGGTTCTCGGTGGAAAAATTGAGGCGATTTCGGTGGTCACTGCCTGTTTTGAATTTCAGTTCATGGGCGGCTCAATGGGATCGGTGGTTGGTGAGCGTTTTGTACGCGGCGCCCAAGAGGCGATCGATAAAAAATGCGCATTCATTTGCATCACTGCGACTGGCGGCGCGCGCATGCAAGAGAGCCTGTTGTCGCTATTACAAATGGCGAAAACAAATTCGATGTTAACCAAGCTTTCAAAGGCGGGACTACCTTACATTAGCGTACTGACTGACCCTACTATGGACGGTATTTCGGCCAGCTTCGCGTTCATGGGCGACGTGGTGATGGCTGAGCCCAAAGCTTTAATTGGCTTTGCTGGACCACGGGTGATTGAGCAAACGGTTCGTGAAAAACTCCCAGAGGGTTTTCAGCGCTCGGAGTTTTTAATGCAGAAGGGTGGCGTTGACATGATTGTGGACCGCCGTAATATGCGCGCTGAAATTGCCCGTATATTGGCGCTCTTGCAAAAAATGCCCGAGCCATCCATTACCGCTTCCGTTGCTAGCCCATCCTCTTAGCCCCAATTAAAGCATTGAGCGAATCAAGCCCTGATCCAATTTCATTTTCTAGCCTTGAGGCCTGGCTTAATCACCTCGAAACAGCGCATCCGGTTGGAATCGATATGGGCCTTGAGCGCATTGGTCGCGTTAAAGCAGCCCTTGACCTTTGTTTTGATTGCCCCATCATTACGGTTGCAGGGACGAACGGCAAGGGTTCTACCTGCGCCTTTCTAGAGAGCATTTTGCTGGCTTCCGGCTATCGGGTTGGTTGCCACACATCCCCCCATTTGTTGCAATTTAATGAACGGGCACGCATCAACGGCGTCAATGCGACGGATGCGCAGTTGCTAGCCCATTTTGCTGAAGTGGAAGCGGCCAGAGTCAGTCTGCCAGATGCCCCCACGCTGACCTATTTTGAATTTACGGCCTTGGCCGTTATGCGATTCTTTGCGGATGCCAAATTGGACGCCGTTATTCTTGAAGTAGGCATGGGCGGCCGTCTAGATGCGATCAATATTTTGGATGCCGATTGCGCCATTGTGACCAGCATTGATATTGATCATGCTGCTTTTTTGGGTGATACCCGGGAAAAAATAGCACGGGAAAAGGCTGGCGTATTTCGTGCCAATGCGATTGCAGTTTGCGGCGACCCGATGCCGCCTGCTAGCTTGGTTGACTATGCGGAGTCACTGGGCTGCGATCTTTGGCTGATGGGCCGGGATTACAACTTTCAAGGGGATAAACAGCAATGGGCCTGGTCTGGTCGCGGCAAGCGCTTTAGTGGTTTGGGTTATCCCGCTTTACGGGGTGCCAATCAATTACTCAATGCCTCCGCTGTGATTGCAGCTTTAAGTGCTTTGCGTGACCGCATACCCGTTAGCGCACAAGACATTCGAAACGGCTTTGCCTTGGTCGAGTTGCCAGGCCGTTTTCAGGTTCTGCCTGGGCAGCCTACGATTGTGCTGGATGTGGCGCACAATCCCCATGCGGCTGCGACCCTGGGGCAGGGCCTGGATAAAATGGGTTATCACCCCTGTACCTATGCCATTTTTGGCGCGATGGCCGATAAAGACATTGCGGGCGTTATACGCCCGATGGTGGACCTTGTGGACCACTGGTTCTGTACTGATTTGCCAACCAACAGGGCGGCAGGCGCGGCTGAACTTGCTGGATTTTTAGAGGCGAGTGGAGTGAGGCGCGATCAAGGTCAGGATGGTGGCATTCAGACCTTTGCATGCCCTGAAGATGCCTACCAAAAGGCGCTTTTATCTGCAGGGGAGGGTGATAGAATAGTGGTATTCGGCTCTTTCTATACTGTCGCAGGCGTAATGGCTTATCGAAACAACCAGGCGCACTAATCCATGATTCGTCTTTCCCAGCTTTTTAAGCGCGATTCCCAACCCGATGATGGGTTGCGTGCTTCGTTGACGCGATCACGCTCGGATTCCAAATTTAGTAGTCGTGGTTCACGTGTAACGGCCGATGATCCCGTATTAACCGAAGACCCTGAATACCAACGTGCCCGTCATCGCCTTATAGGCGCTGCGGTACTGGTTTTGATTGCAATTGTTGTTTTGCCTCGTGTGCTCGACAGCAAGCCAAAGACCATTAGTAATGACATTGCCGTCACCATTGTGAGTAGCTTGCCAGCGGCGGCTCCATCACAGCCGACTCCGCTTCCATCTCCTGGGCCAAAATCTGAGGAAGCAAAAACGGTAACGACACCAGCCGTCCCAACGGTAGCAGTACCCACCCCTGCAGTTTCATCTCCTGCAAAATCAGCTGCGCCAAGCCCAGCAGATAAAACAATGGGTTTGGCTGCTGGTGAAGAAGTTGTAGTTGCGGCAAATTCAAATGCAAATGGTTCTGCTGCCGCAAACGCGAATCTAGGTACTTCTGGGAAGTTTGTAATTCAAATTGGCGCCTTTGCATCAGAAGAGCGCGCGAATGGTTGGATCGCAAAACTAAAAGAGCAAAAGATTCCAAATTATGTTTTAAATCGCACAGGTACAGATGGCTCAAAACTGTATGCGCTGCGCGCTGGTCCATTTGAAGATAAAGAGGCAGCAGAAACCGCTGAAAAGAAAATCAAGGCAATGGGCCTGACTCCCCGCATAGTTGAAGTGGCGAAACAGTGATTCCTCAACCATTCACCAAATAGCATATGGAAATTTTGGCCGCCCTAAAGCTAACTTCGGTAGATTATTTTACCTTCGCCGTTTTGCTGGTTTCGGCTGTCGTTGGAATCTACCGCGGTTTTTTTAAAGAGGTGCTGGCCTTGGCTTCTTGGTTTGTGGCAGCATGGGTTGCATACCATTACAGTAATTACTTAGCGGTGGAATGGCTTTCTACCTTTCAGCTGGATGAAATGCTTCGACTCGGTTTAAGCTTTGTCATTTTATTTATTCTGGTACTCATTGCAGGCAACTTCATTAGTTCAATGATTCAAAAGGCAGTCATTTCAGCAGGCCTCAGTTCTACCGATCGTTTTTTAGGTCTGGCCTTTGGCTTGGTGCGCGGCGCTTCTATTGTGGTGGTTCTTGCAACTTTGGCAGTATTAACGCCGGTCCCACAAACAAATGCATGGAAAGCGGCGATTACCCGTCCTGCGATTGATGTCGCCATGGCGGTGATACAAGTATGGTTACCGTCCGATTGGGCGGCTAAGCTAAGTGCGCCCAACAGCGCCGTTCCTGCATTATCACCCTCAGGGAGTTAAGTCATATGTGCGGCGTAGTCGGAAGTGTTTCGCGTTACCCGGTAAATCAGTTGCTCTATGACGCATTGCTGCTCCTCCAGCATCGCGGTCAGGATGCGGCTGGTATTGCGACGATGAATGGCAATTCATTTACCATGCACAAGGCAAATGGCTTGGTGCGCGATGTATTCCGTACCCGCAATATGCGCAGTTTGGTTGGCAATGTTGGGATTGGTCAGGTACGTTATCCCACTGCTGGTTCAGCTAGTAGTGAGGAAGAAGCCCAACCTTTTTATGTTAGCGCACCTTACGGAATTATTTTGGCGCACAACGGCAATTTAACCAATGCACCTGCGCTGCGAACTGAGATGGCCTATCGTGATCGCCGCCACATTAATACGAGCTCTGATACTGAGGTACTACTCAACGTACTAGCGGATGAGTTACAAAAAGAAACCAATAGCGCCGCATTGGATGAACAATCCATGTTTAAAGCAGTCACGGGAGTGACGCGTAGGGTGAAGGGTTCCTACGCTGTAGTGTCCTTAATAGCAGGTTATGGCCTGCTGGCGTTCCGCGACCCATTTGGGATTCGTCCTTTGTGCATCGGTCGCATTGATGGTCCAGACGGCCCCGAGTGGATGGTTGCTTCTGAATCCGTAGCGCTCGAGGGCTTGGGCTTTACCTTTGTTCGGGATGTGGCGCCGGGAGAAGCAATCTACATTGATCTTGATGGAAATTTTGTTGCCCACCAGTGCGTACCCAATGCAGTCCTCAATCCCTGTATTTTTGAATACGTGTATATGGCTAGACCAGACTCCACGATTGATGGCGTAACGGTTTACAACGTGCGCATGCGTATGGGTGATTATTTAGCCGAGAAAATTCGTGCCGAAACGGATGTGAGTGAAATCGATGTGGTGATGCCGATTCCGGATTCGAGCCGGCCGGCAGCCATGCAGGTGGCTAAGCGCTTAGGTATTAGTTATCGCGAAGGTTTCTTTAAGAACCGCTACATTGGCCGCACCTTCATCATGCCTGGGCAGGCGGTACGCCGTAAATCGGTGCGTCAAAAACTTAATGCGATGCGGATCGAGTTTAAAGATAAGACCGTATTAATTGTGGATGACTCAATTGTGCGAGGCACAACTTCCTACGAGATTGTGCTCATGGCACGTGAGTCAGGCGCAAAGAAAGTAATCTTTGCATCAGCAGCGCCTCCAGTACGTTTTCCGAATGTGTATGGTATCGATATGCCAACCCGCAGTGAATTAGTGGCCTATGGCCGTACGGATGCCGAGATTAATAAAATGATTGGTGCCGATCAGCTAATTTATCAAAGCGTTGAGGACATGAAGCAGGCAGTGCGCGACATTAATCCAGAGATTCTGAATTTTGAGGCATCGTGTTTTGACGGCCATTACATCACGGGTGACATTAATGACTCCTACCTTGACGCCTTGGAAGCTGCGCGCACCACTGAAACGGCGCAAGCAGACCGCCAAAAGGACCCGGGCGACTTTGCACGCTCTCAACTGCACTTGCACTTAGCCACCGAAGATTAAGTACACTAGTAGCATGGCTAGCAAAATCACTTCTAAGCGTCGTTCCCTAGACCTATCCAAACTCGCCCCGGAATCCGTTGCAGTCCGCGCTGGCACGCGTCGCTCCCAAGAGTATCAAGAGCACTCAGAAGCCCTGTATCTGACCTCGAGTTTTTGCTTCAATAGTGCAGAAGAGGCAGAGCAGGGTTTTGCCAATGCTGAAACTGGTTTTATTTATTCGCGCTTTACCAACCCTACTGTCAGTATGTTTCAGGATCGCTTGGCTGCGCTAGAGGGTGGGGAAGCCTGTATTGCCACCGCTTCGGGTATGGCTGCCATCATGACAACTGCAATGGCCCATCTGAAGGCGGGTGACCATGTGGTCTGCTCGCGTTCGGTATTTGGCGCAACCATTCAGTTGTTTAGTACTATTCTGGGTCGCTTTGGCATCACTACCAGCTACGTCGATTTATCTGATAACAAAGCGTGGCAAGCAGTAGTTCAGCCCAATACCCGCATGTTTTACCTCGAGACGCCATCCAACCCCATGACTGAGATTGCGGATATTCGAGCGATCGCCAAGATTGCCAATAAAGCAAATGCCTTATTTGTAGTGGATAACTGTTTTTGCACGCCGGCATTACAACGACCGCTGGATTTAGGAGCCGATGTCATCATTCATTCGGCTACAAAATATTTAGATGGTCAGGGTAGAGTACTTGGCGGTGCCATCGTTGGCAAGAAATCGTTCATCATGGATAAGGTATTTCCATACGTACGAACCGCTGGCCCAACCCTCTCGGCTTTCAATGCGTGGGTGTTTTTAAAAGGTTTAGAGACCCTTGATTTGCGCATGAAGCAGCAGAGCGCAAATGCTCTGGCTTTAGCGCAGTGGCTCGAAAAGCAAACTGGGGTTGAGGCCGTTTATTACCCTGGCCTGAAATCCCATCCACAATTTGCCTTGGCGAAGAGGCAGCAAAAGGCAGGTGGAGCGATTTTGTCCTTTGTCCTCAAAGGCGGAAAAAAAGCGGCCTTCAAATTGATCGATCAAACTGCGCTGTGTTCTATTACAGCTAATTTAGGCGATACCCGCACAACCATTACGCACCCTGCAACGACCACCCATTGCCGAGTACCGCCCGAGGCACGCAAAGCTGCAGGCATTTCAGAGGGGCTAGTACGCATTGCGGTTGGCCTTGAAAATCCCGATGACCTGATCCGTGACTTGCAGGGCGGCTTTAAAAAGTAAAGCAGTAGCATGGCGTATCACGTATGGAATCAGGTATGGAGCGTGAAGGTTGCCTAGGGCAACCTTTTTTATTTCAATTGCTACAGAATATAAAACCATGACAACTGCATTCTCAGATGGCGCTGATTTTTGGAATAAGCGCTTTAATACTCCCGATTATATTTTTGGCAAAGCCCCTAATGAGTATTTGCAGGCGCAGGCAACGCTGCATTTAAAGAAGAGCGATTCCGTTCTATGTGTCGCCGATGGTGAAGGTCGGAATTCCGTTTGGCTTGCAAAGCAGGGTATGCAAGTTGACGCATTTGATTTATCAGAAATCGCCCTGAGCAAAGCAATTGCACTTGCAACAGAAGAGGCGGTGCTGGTTCAATTTAGCCTGGCATCCAGCGATACTTGGAATTGGCAGCCAAATCAATACGATGCGGTAGTCGGAATTTTTATTCAGTTTGCTGACCCAGTGATGCGTACCCGTCTATTTGCACAAATGATCTCGACCCTGAGACCCGGGGGCGTCCTGATTATTCAGGGGTACACGCCTAAGCAATTGGAGTTTAAAACGGGCGGCCCGTCGATACTGGAACACCTGTATACAGACGATATGATCCGTGACTTGATTGGCGATCTAGAGGTCATTGATCTGTGCGTAAATGAAAAAATGCTATCCGAAGGGTCTAAGCATACGGGGATGTCAGCCTTGCTCGGTCTGGTTGCGCGTAAGCCACTGTAATAATCTAAACACTCCATTTGCGCAGAATAGTATTGACGTACTGATCGAGTTCCGGAGGTCTTAGGGCGCCCGATAATCGATCTAGTTCTTTTCCTCCTTTAAAGACTGCCAAGGTTGGAATCGAGCGAATCTGAAACTGCGATCCCAGTTGCTGCTCTAGCTCGGTATTGACTTTGGCAAATACCACTTGGTTTGTATAGCGCTGGACTGCTGCTGCAAAGGTCGGTGCAAACTGAGTGCATGGACCGCACCAAGGCGCCCAAAAATCAAGCAAGACGGGTAAATGGCTTTGCCCCGTCACTTCCGCAAAGTTAGCTTGATTTAATTCAATTGGCGCGGAAAGAAGACTTTTTTTGCAAGCGCCGCAGATCGGATCCTGTGCAATGCGGTCGATTGGAAAACGATTGGGTTTATGGCAATGGGGGCAGCTAATTTGCATTGATTACTCCTGTACTAAATGGCTTTATACAACAAGCTGATGGAAATTAACAAAGTAAAAACTGCAAATACTTGTTGTATACGTGGTCCGCTGATTTGTTTTGCAATAATGCTGCCCAGTAGCATTCCAGCAATGGCTCCCGCTGCAAATGGAATGCCGATTGACCAGTTCAGGTGACCTGCTACTGCAGCCGTCGTAACACCTGTAATCGAAATCAAAGCCAATACGCCTAGCGAGGTGGCAACAATTGATTGCATAGGTAGGTCGGTGACCTTTTTGAGTGCAGGAACAATAATGAAGCCACCACCAACGCCGAGCAGTCCCGATAAGAATCCCGCTACAGCGCCGGAGCCCATCAGAGAGCGCGCACACGGCACAGACCAAATGAGGCGGCCTATCGATTGATCGAGTTTGCAGGGTGGGGCGGGCGGATCTTTTGGGGCATTGCCTGTGATTTCTTGCTGCGCCTGAATCAGCATTCGAATTGATACTACAGTTAGTATGCTGGCAAATACGAGTAACAGAGGTGTATTGGGGATGCGCTGTGCCATGTATACGCCGATTGGGGCCAGTACGATGCCGAGCGCTGCCATGACGAGGACGGCGCGATAGCGCAGTAGTTTTGTACGCAGCCCATTGATTACCCCAAGAGAGCCGGCAACTGCAATTGCTAATAGGCCAATTGGACCAGCACTAGCAATGCTGAGATTCAGTCCAAACACCAAGAGTGGAACTGACAGAATACCTCCGCCAGCCCCCGTTAAGGCCATCATCATGCCGACGAAAACCCCAAGCCCTACGCTGATTGCGCTCATGCTATCCATATTGCCGAGTATCCACCTTTAAGTAATTAATTTATATCTACACTTATATTATATATTTAAATATAATGTTATACTGACACTATGAACTCCTCTACACAAGCTAGCGTCAAAGCCTTCTTTGATCCACAAACGTGGACCTATACCTATGTGGTTTACGAGTCTGAAGGGTCTGCATGCATTGTGATTGACTCCGTATTGAATTACGACCCAAAGTCGGGTCGCACTAAGACCAAATCGGCCGATGAGGTGATTGCCTTTATCCAAGAGCGCCAGCTTAAGCTTGAATGGATTTTAGAAACCCATGCCCATGCTGATCATCTGACGGCGGCGCCCTACATTCAGGAAAAACTGGGTGGCAAGATTGCGATTGGCGATCACATCACCACGGTGCAGGGTGTATTTAAGGGTGTATTTAATTTAGATGACTTGGCGGTGGATGGCTCGCAATTTGATGCGCTCATTAAAGAAGGTGAGTCTATTTCATTCGGTAACTTATCGTTCAAGGCTTTATATGTTCCTGGCCATACGCCTGCGTGTATGGCATATGAGATCGGCGATAGTATCTTTGTTGGCGATACCTTATTCATGCCGGATGTCGGTACGGCGCGCTGTGATTTTCCTGGTGGCAGTGCTAGCAATTTATATCGCTCCATCCAATCGATCCTGAAGTACCCGCCGAGCACCAAGCTGTATATGTGCCATGACTACCCGCCGAATGGCAGGGCTCCTGAATACCAGTCCACCGTGGCAGATCAAAAAAAGAACAACATTCATGTGCATGATGGCATTACGGAAGAGCAGTTTGTCGCAATGCGAATCAAACGCGATGCCGGACTTGAAATGCCCGTTCTGATTTTGCCGTCGATTCAGGTCAACATTCGTGCAGGTCATATGCCCAAAGCAGAGGGAAATGGCACGGCCTATTTAAAGATTCCATTAAACGCCCTATAGGCTAATTAGGACGAGAAAGATAATTTATGCCAGCAACCATTGATTTAGAACGCATGCGCACTTCGGCCGATGAGGCTTGCCGTTTAATGAAGGTGTTATCGAATCCAGACCGCATGCTTTTGCTTTGTGAAATCAGTCAAGGCGAGAAGTGTGTTAGCGAGCTTGAGGCCATATTAGATATTCATCAGCCGACACTTTCACAGCAGTTGACGGTATTGCGTAACGAAGAATTAGTTGAAACCCGCCGCGATGGTAAGTTAATTTATTACTCCTTATCTAGCGCCATTGCGGTAGATGTCATGACATTGCTTTACAAACACTATTGCCGTAAATAAATCTGATAACAGCGCACACCCAAGTATAGTGTTTTTGCAGGCGCTTTAATTCGGCGTGATCGTTGTAAAGCGCCGCGGATCATTGATCGGTCGCAGCGGCATGATGTGGATTTGCTTGCCATCGAGGAGAAGCTCAACCTCGATGCCAATCTCTAGCTCGAGTCGCCGTACCTCAGCAGCAGAGGCTTCCCAAATAACGGTTTGATCGCTTGCCGGAATGGCAAATTGAATCACTGCAATTTGACCAATGGCGCTGATTTCAGAAACAGACGCAGCATGGCTGAGCGCTGTTTTTGTTCTGCCTACGCTGATACCGCTTTGCGGGATGACCCAGGCAACCACGCTATCCGCCGGAATTTTATTTTTATCAATGACATCGAGTGTAATGTCCGTACCTTGCCAATGCAGCTTGCCTTGATTAAATCGCCCTTGGAATAGATTACTAATGCCGACCAGTTCAGCCACCCTAGAGTTGCGCGGTTTTTGGAATAAGTTTTGAGGACTGGCTGTTTGCAGTCCAATGCCGCGATCAATCACCGTGATGCGATCAGCCAATAAACCCGCCTCACGCAGATCGTGTGTTACCAGAATAATTGGAATATCCAAATCGCGTCGCAATTCCGCCAGGGTTTTATAAAGGCCTTGCCGGGTTGGTGTATCAATCGCCGAAAAAGGCTCATCTAAAAGCAAGATCTTGGGCTGACGTGCTAGTGCCCGTGCTAATGCCACGCGTTGCTGTTGGCCTCCGGATAGTTGATTGGGCATGCGCTGTGCCAGCTCACCAATCCCCATCCGCGCCAGCCAATCGTGCGCAATGACCAGTTTTTCCGTTGCCATATGCCGTGTATTTTGCAAAGGGATTTGCACATTGTCGATGGCCGATAAATGCGGGAAGAGGGCGTATTGCTGAAACAAGAGTCCGCAGGAGCGCTTCGCTGGCGATAGGGCAATCGGTTTTAGCCCTTTACCTTCATCGGCGTTAAACCAAATTTCACCATTGCATTTAATCTGACCATGGGCTGGATTGCGTAAACCAGCGATGGTGCGCAGCGCCGACGTTTTGCCGCTACCCGATGGCCCGACCAGTGCATGCAGTTCGCCATTCGCGCATTCAATATCCAGCTGCAATGGCATCGGTATGTTTTGGTATACACGCAACTTCAACATGATTTTCGCCTCCCTAGAACGCCATAGGAGAGGGCAATGGCAATCAGAGAGCTTCCTAATAACAAGAGGGAAAGCAAGCCTGCGCCAGCAATATCAAAACCCTGAACCTTGTCATAAATAGCAATAGAGACGGTTTTGGTTTCACTGGGAATGGCTCCGCCGACCATTAATATGACGCCGAATTCACCTAAAGTATGAGCAAAAGTCATGACTGCGGCACTGGTCACTCCTCGCCATGCCAAGGGCAGCTCAATTAGGCGAAAAATTTGCCAATGCGATAGCCCGCTAACCTCGGCCGCCTCCCGAATTTCTGGGCTAATCGATTCCAAAGCACGCTGAATCGGCTGTACTGCAAATGGCAAATTAACAATCAGGGAGGCTAAAAGGATCCCTTCAAAGGAGAAAACCAGAGGATGCCCAAATAGACTGACATCGCCCAATCCCACCAGAAGGTAATAGCCGAGGACGGTGGGCGGCAAGACTAGCGGTAAAGCAAGTAGGGCCTCAAGCCACGGCTTTGCCGGCCCCATGCGGACTAGGCGATGCGCTAACCAAATTCCCAGGGGCAACATGATTGCCAGGGTATATAGGGCCAACTTAAACGAGAGAAAAATAGCTTCGGTATCCAGCACGACCTGATTTTAGGGCCTAAGTGCAGTATTTCAGACTGGTTGACTTAGGGTAATTCACTATGGTCACTGGCCTGACTAAGGCGTTAAATATGCATTGATACGTTATAACGCATATTTACAGCTAATATGTAAGCAAAAATAGACAAATGAGCACACTTGTACCACCTGAAACCAAAGACTTAAGTCCTGCGCAAATGGAGCAGGTTTTTGCTCAGGTGTCTCAATTTTTTAGCTTACTTGCCGAGCCAACGCGCCTCAAGATCCTCTTCATCCTTTGTAATGGTGAGAAGTCAGTGAATCAAGTGACTGAGGAATCGGGCTCGAGTCAAGCCAACATATCGCGGCACTTAACTGCATTGCACCGCGAAGGAATACTACAGCGTCGCAAAGCGGGCGTTACGGTCTATTACTCGATTGGCGATAAGGCCACATTGGATATTTGCCAGAGCGTATGCGCTCGGGTTGTAGAAGAGATGAAAACGTAGTTTTATTAATACATTATTGAGTGAGCCATTAATCCAATGAATAAAAATCAACTGGAACTGAATTCAGAAGACATTCAATACGTTGAGAAGCCGAAGGGGCAGTCGCGGCTACGTAAGGCGCCAGAGCATTTTATTTCGCAAGACTTTATTGCCGACGTGAATAAGAATGGCATGGATGAAAACCGCCGCGGTTTTTTACGCAAAGGCTTTTTTTCTGCGATTGGTGGTGCCGCTGGCCTAGCTGCAGTACCTGCTGTATTGGCATCAGGCGCTGGCGATCCGGCGATTTTGGAAAAACAAGAATGGCAAACCACGCTGGGTAAGAACGTCGCGACCATGCCCTATGGCATGCCATCGGTCTATGAATCCAATTTAATCCGCCGTGAATCACCTGGCTTAACCCGCGTTGCAGCAGCATCGGTTTCCTTTACTCCGCTGCAGGGACTATTTGGCATGATTACTCCCAATGGGCTGCACTTTGAGCGCCACCATCAAGGTTGGTACAACGTTGATCCAAATAAGCACCGCTTAATGGTGAACGGGCTGGTGAAAAGCGAGCGCGTTTTTACCATGAGCGATTTAATGCGCATGCCATCGGTGTCGCGCATTCATTTTATTGAGTGCGGTGCAAACACCGGTTTAGAGTGGGGTAACGTGGCTGTGCCAACCGTGCAATACACCCACGGCATGTTGTCGTGCTGCGAATTTACTGGCGTGCCTCTGTCTGTGTTGCTTGATGAATGTGGCGCTGACTTGAAAAAAGGCAAATTCGTATTGGCCGAAGGCGGCGATGGCTCCGGTATGACCCGCACCATTAATTTAGATAGCGCACTCAAGGACGCCATTGTGGCTTGGGCCATGAATGGCGAGATGCTACGCCCTGAAAATGGTTTCCCTCTGCGCTTGGTTGTGCCGGGTGTTCAAGGCGTGAGTTGGGTGAAGTGGTTACGCCGCCTTGAAGTCGGCGATATGCCTTATGGCGCCAAAGACGAGGCGATTCATTACATTGATCTAATGCCCAATGGTTTGCATCGCCAGTACTCCTCGATTCAGGAGTGCAAATCGGTTATTACAACGCCGTCGGGCGGTCAGCAGTTACTCGACAAAGGCTTTTATAACGTGACGGGTATGGCTTGGTCGGGTCGCGGAAAAGTCAAACGCGTTGATGTGTCGTTTGACGGCGGTAACAATTGGAGAACAGCCCGTTTAGAAACACCGGTCCTTAGTAAAGCAGTGACGCGCTTCAATATTGACTGGGTTTGGGATGGTTCGCCCACGATCATGCAGTCGCGCGCGATGGATGACACGGGTTATGTTCAGCCCAACATCAAGGCGCTGCGCGATGTACGTGGCACGCGATCGATCTATCACAACAACGCAATTCAATCCTGGAAATTGGATTCCAACGGCGAGGTAAGTAATGTACAAGTTGGGTAAATTAGGTTCGAGTCTAAGTCTCGCAGCAGCGCTCATGTTCAGCGCTGGAATCTCCTATGCACAAGGTGCTGCATCGGGTACTACTAAATTTCCTGGCATTGGTAGGGCAGCGACGCCAGCCGAGCTTGCTTCTTGGGATATTGATGTCCGCCCTGATTTTAAGGGTCTACCCAATGGTTCAGGTTCAGTAAAAAAAGGGGAGACGCTATGGGAAGCGCAATGCGCCAGTTGCCACGGCACTTTTGGTGAGTCAAATGAGGTCTTTACGCCCATTGCCGGCGGCACAACGAAAGACGACATCAAGACAGGACGGGTAGCTGCTCTCAACGATAACAAGCAGCCACAGCGAACGACCTTAATGAAGGTTGCAACGATCTCCACCCTGTGGGATTACATCTATCGTGCGATGCCTTGGAATGC